>JAISFS010000165.1 GCA_031263485.1 Deltaproteobacteria bacterium
CTCCAGTCCTCACCCGGCCCCCCCTCGTCTGCCCCTGTCCTTGCTCCGTCCACACCTCGCCTGCCCCAGTCCTCACCCGCCCCCCCCCCTCGTCTGCCCCTGTCCTTGCTCCGTCCACCCCTCGCCTGCCCCAGTCCTCGCCCCATCCACCCCTCGCCAGCCCAAGTCCTCGCCCGGCCCCCCCCTCGTCTGCCCCAGTCCTCGCCCCGTCCACCCCTCGCCAACGCAAGTCCTCGCCCGGCCTCCCCTCGTCTGCCTCTATCCTTGCCCTCCATGTCCGTCTGCCTCTCTTCTTCCTCGCCATCTCCACCTGTTACAGTCCTCGCCTCTCCATGTCCGTCTGCCTCTCTTCTTCCTCGCCATCTCCACCCGTTACAGTCCTCGCCCCTCCATCTCCGCCCGCTCAAGTCTTTGCCCCATCCTCCCCGAAACTTCCCGGGTCCATGACAAAGACAAAGATGCCTTCACGGGTATCGTACCTTGGGGACATATCATGTTGAAAGGGTTCTGGGGTTTCATTCGCTTGGGTGTTAATAATCAACATGCACGTGTCGGCTTTCACATCACGGGGATGCGCGGGCAGAAGGCGGCAAGCGTCCGGTCGCTCCCTGCGGCTTTGCCCCGCGTAACCCCTATGCCTGGCGACCGGCGGCGGTCTCGCCCGTTGTTGTCTAATGGGAACCTTTTATGTTATTTTGCCCGAAGTTTTTGTCAGGAGGACCGACTGAATGGTCTCGATCGCGCCCTTTAGGGGCTACGTGTACAATCAGGACGAGATAAGCGATCACGGGGGGCGGCTCGTCGCCCCGCCCTACGACGTGCTTTCGCTTTCCCAGAGGGAGGCCTATTACAGCGGCCATCCCCACAACTTCCTCAACGTGGATCTGGGCAAGGCCTTGCCCGGAGAGCCTGAGATGGCCTGGCACGCCAGGAGCGCCTCGATCCTCCAAAGCTGGTTCTCGGAGGGCGTCCTGGTGAGGACCCCCAAACCCTCCATCTACGTGATGGAGACGGAGTTCGAGCATCCCCTCACGGGCCGCCGCCAGATCCGCCGCGGCTTCGTGTGCCTGATGCGGCTGGAGGCCCCCGGCAAGGATGCCCGCATCCGTCTCCACGAGCAGACCTTCAGCTTCCACAAGGAGGAGCGGCTTGATCTGATGGAGCAGACCCGGTGCCAGCTGAGCCCCATCTTCGGCTTCTTCCCGGATGCCGAAAAGGCGCTGCTGAACGCGCTCGCCTCGCTCGCGGGCCGGGCGCCCGACATGGCCCTGAAGGACACGTCAGGTCAGATCCACAAGGTCGTATGCGTGGACGACCCCGAGACCGTGGAGATTTTCCGCTCGCGGCTCGCCGACAGGACGGTCTACATAGCCGACGGGCACCACCGCTACATGACCGCGCTCAACTACCGGGACAGGATGCTCTCTGCAATGGACGCCCGGGGGGAGGCCTCGGCCCCGGACGGCGCGCTGGATTGGGTGATGACGTACCTGTGCCCCATGAGCGATCCGGGTCTGTGCGTCCTCCCCACCCACAGGATCCTCCGTTCCTTGGATCTTTCCAACGAGGAGATCCTGGCTAGGCTCAACCCGATAGCCGAGACCAGGGTCATCGGGTTTTCGGAAAGCGGGAGCAGGCAGGCCCGGGACACCCTGGCCGCCAAGCTCCGCGAGGACTGCCGCAAGGGCTTGACGGTCTTCGGGCTGTACCTCAACGGCGCGGACTTCTGCTGCTTCATAAAAATCAGGGAGAAGGTCAAGGAGGCCGTGGCCGACAGGGCTCCCGAGCGTTCGAGCCTGTCCCAGCTGGACGTCTCGATCCTGACCGATATGGTCCTGGGGGAGGCGTTGGGGCTCACGGAGGCGGACATGGACGATCCCGCCCGCATCAGCTACATCTCGGATGCCGACGAGGCCTTCCGGCTGATAGAGGACCCGGGCTGCGGCGGGCAGGGCTGCCGCGCGGCCTTTATCCTGAACCCCACGCGCCTGGCCGAGATCCTGAAGGTGACCGAAAGCGGCTACGTGATGCCCCGCAAGGCCACGTACTTCTACCCCAAGGTCACCAACGGCCTGGTCATCAACCTGGTGGACCCCTCCGAGAGCGTGGTCGCCCAAGCCCAAGGGGAAGGCCCCGCGTGAAGCGTCCATCCGGCGGCGGGCCTGCCTCGGGGAGCTCAGGACTTCCTCCCATGTTAAGCGGAGGGCAGGACGGAGGCTTCACGAAGGCCTCGTCCGGCTTCCCGGTCAAATTCCGGGCCCCGGCCAAGGTGAACCTCTTCCTGAGAGTCCTGGAGACGCTTCCGAGCGGCATGCACCGGCTGCTGTCCCTCGCTGTCCCGGTGGATCTGGCGGACGAACTGGCCGTGGAAGACGCCGGACCCCTGCCGGGGGAGGATTCGCTCGCCGTCGAGGACGCCATCGGCGCCCCGGCGGTCCCGACGGACCTCCGGCTCGCAGGCCCCAAGCCGCTGGTCCTGAGGGCCGTCGCGGCCTTGAGGGCCGCCACGGGCTTTCCCGACGTGAGGGTCAGGGTCGGGATCATCAAGCGGATCCCTTACGGGGCAGGCCTGGGCGGCGCGAGCTCGGACGCGGCGAGGACCCTGGAGGCCCTGAACGCTCTCGCGCCGTCTCCTGCGGGCCGGGAGGCATTGTCGGATCTGGCGCAGGGGCTCGGCGCGGATCTGCCGTTCTTCCTGGGAGATCTGGGCCCCAAGATCATGGGGGGGACCGGGGAGATCCTGACCCCTTACCGTGGGCCCGAGCTTCCGAGGGCGCTGGCGCTGGCGGGTACTGGCTCTTCCCTTTCCACGGCGGCCGTATTCGGCGAATATGAGTTGACAAAATCCGGCCTGAAGCATAGTCTTAACCCGTCCTTGACCCCAGAGCCCCCCTCCTGCCCCCCTCTAGGCGCCAACGACCTGTTCCCTGCGGCCCTGCGGCTGTCCCCGGAGCTGGCCGGGCTTCTTGAGGAAGTTTCCGCGCTTGCCCCCGGCCCCTATGGGCTTTCGGGAAGCGGGCCCGTCTGCTGGGCGCTCTTCCCCTGCCTTGAAGATGCAGGAAAGGCCGCGGACGGGCTGTCCCGGCGCGGGAGGTGGGCCGTCGCTTGTTCTCTGATCCTTGGCTAGCGGGTCAGCGCGATGTCGGTCCCAGGACTCGGTCGGAACGGCAGGCGCCGGACTGCAGGCTGGCGCCGGTCTGCAGGCGGGCTTTGGCTTGATGAAGGGGCCCTGAAGGCCGTTAAGCCGGGCACGGACTCTTTGCAAGGCGCGCACGGGATTTTCCAGGACTTTCAGGCCCACAAGGCCAGGACGGCTCGCCCGAGCCCCCGGCCGCCCTGGCGGTCGGCGGAGCGCCCCCCTGCGGGCGGGCCGTACCCCTACCGCGCCTCATGGAGAAGGAGGGGCGAGCGGCGGGCAAGGGCCCGAAATCAGGTTTCCGGACGCTGGGGCGTCGTCAAGTGGCTTAAGACACAGGGTTTTGGTTCCTGCATTCGAAGGTTCGAATCCTTCCGCCCCAGCCAACTCCCCTCCACCCCTACCGGGCACAGGCTTGCCCGGGAAGATTCCGCCCGCCCGGCCCGCCAGGTCTGCCGGGCACAGGCACGCCCGGTCTGCCTTACCGTCAGTCATCTGGCAGTAGACCTGCAGGGCGCCGGAGGATATTGGCCCCGCCTTCCGGCCCGGCTCCCCCGGACCTTTCGGGAGCTTCGGGCATGTGAGACCCCCAAGGCAGTCGGGTCGTTGGCTTTCCGGCTTTGCTTTCCGGCCTGGGACGCGAGGCCCCGGACCGCCCGTCCGGCATTTTCATCGCCGGGCACGGGCCGTACGCCCCAAGCCCCCCCCTTTCGGCCCTCGGATTTCCGGAGGGCCGCAGCTTTTTCTGACCATCGTCTGCCGGGCGTACCGGCGGGTCATCGGGTTCTGGCTTTGGGACTGACCCTCGAACTTCAGGTCTTGGGCTTCAGCTCCCGGGCCTTGGCCGTAGCCTGTCGGCATGAGGTTCTCGTCCGCTGGCCAAGGTTTCCGCCTCGCGCTCAGGCCCCGGACAATCTTGAGCGCGGAACCCGCGCCCTGGCGGGCCCCGCGATCGGGCGGCGCCCGATCTTCCCCAAAGCTATGGCTCCAAGGACAAAAACGTATGCCCAACGACATCGTGGTCTTTACCGGCAACTCCAACACGGCCTTGGCCTACGAGATCTGCGAGGCCCTCTGGCAGCCCCTGGGCAAGGCCCAGGTCCGCCGCTTCTCGGACGGGGAGATCTTCGTCGAGCTGGGGGAGAACGTCCGCGGCAGGGACACCTTCGTCATCCAGTCCACCTGCTCCCCGGTGAATGACAACCTGATGGAGCTCCTGCTCATCATCGACGCGCTCAAAAGGGCCTCCGCCTGGAGGATCACCGCGGTCATCCCGTACTACGGCTACGCGCGGCAGGACCGCAAGGCCGCCCCGAGGGTGCCCATCTCGGCCAAGCTCGTGGCGGATCTGCTCACCGCGTCGGGAACCTCCCGGGTGCTCGCCATGGATCTCCACGCGGGCCAGATCCAGGGATTCTTCAACATCCCCGTGGACCACCTCTTCGCGTCCCCCATCATCCTCCAGCACATCAAAAGCATCGGCACCGACAACATCATCATGGTCTCGCCCGACGCGGGGGGCGTGGAGCGCACGCGGGCCATGGCCAAGCGCCTGGAGGCCCCGCTCGCCATCGTGGACAAGCGCCGGGACGCCCCCGGCGAGGCCAAGGCCATGAACATCATCGGCGACGTGACCGGCAAGCGCGCGATCATCGTGGACGACATGGTGGACACGGCGGGAACCCTGGCCCAGGCGGCCCGGGTCATCATGGATAAGGGCGCCCTGGAGGTCATGGCCGTGGCCACCCACCCTGTCTTCTCCGGGGAGGCGTTAAGGAAGATCGAGGAGAGCCCGTTAACCCAGATAGCGGTCACGAACTCGATCCCCTTGACCCCCGAAGGCCGCGAGACGCCCAAGATCCAGGTCCTCTCCGTCGCGAAGCTCCTCTCCGAGGCCATCCGCCGCATCCACAGGGAAGACTCCATAAGCTCCCTCTTCATCTGAGGGTTCGCCCGTGGGTTCGTCCGCGGGCTTTCACCGGGCCGCCTTCGGCCTTCCCGGGCGCCGCCATGGGATTTCCGGGTTGCCGCACGGCCTGTCACGTGAAGGGGTGCCTGAACCCGCCCGGCGGCCGACTGTCCGATCTGGGCCTGGCGGCGGGCAGGGCATTCCTGCGCGACCTGCGCGTTGAGGCGTTCGCATGCGGCAGCATGAGCCCGCGGCGGACGGCTTCGTGTGTCATGACGGCATCGGGCGGGGCTCTTCCCTTCAAAACCGCCCTGACGCTCTGACGCTCTCCGGGCTCTCGCTTTTTCCCGGGAAATCGCGTAAGATGGCAAGTTCCCAATGGGGCAGCGGGGGTCAAGGCCTCCGCGAGGGCCGGCAGGGGGCGCGACGCGCCTGACCCTGCGCCCGGGTCCCGGATCCGTCCGGGCCTGCGGGAAGCCCCCGCCCTGCGGCATCATCTCTCTCCGGAGGACAGTTTTATGGGTTTATCCACGACGCTTTCAGCCGCCCCCCGCAAGGTCGGCAGCAGCAACTTCGCCAAGAGGCTGAGGTGCTCGGGACGGCTTCCCGCGGTATGCTACGGCGAGGGCGGCGAGTCCCAGGCCATCGAGTTCAATTACAACGACGTCAAGAAGGCATTCCTGGGCGATCCGGGCAACCGGTCCCTGTTCACCGTCGCGGTGGAGGGAGGGGAGTCCTTCCCCGCGCTGGTGAAGGACCTCCAGATCCACCCGGTCTCCCGGAAGATGCTCCACGTGGATTTCCTTAAGATCGACCCGGGCAAGAAGGTGACCGTCAAGGTCCCCCTGACCCTCTTCGGCAAGGCCTTGGGGGTCGAGCGCGGGGGACAGATCCTCCAGAGCGAGCGGGAGATAACCGTGAGCGGTCTCCCCGCCGACATCCCCTCCTCCATCTCGGCCGACGTGAGCGGGCTGAATTTGGGTCAGACCATGCATCTCTCCCAGGTGGAGCTCCCCGATACCCTGACCCTGGTCAAGGTCGTGGATCTGCCCGTGGCCGTCGTGAACGTTCCCAAGGGGCTCAAGGCCGAAGCCGAGGCCTCCGCCGCGGCCGAAGCCGCCTCCGCCAAGGCGGCGGCGCCCGCCAAGGCCGCCGCTCCCGCCAAGGCCGCCAAACCCGAGAAGTCCAAGTCCGACAAGAAGAAATAGTCCTCCTGCCCCGCGTTGCGGCGAACGCTTCGATCGCCTCCTCGGCATTGTCGGGCCGTTTGCGCATTGCCGTGCCGTTGCGGATAGCCGGGCCGCTTGCGCATTGCCGTGCCGTTGCGGATAGCCGTGCCGCTTGCGCATCGCCGGGCCGCTTGCGCATCGCCAGGCGAAGCTTTCCCGCTTGCCGTGTCCCGGCGTCACGAACCGTCTCGGGTCGCGCCAGGCGTCTCATGCCCCTGTCGTTCCGGATCGCGCCCTTTGGCGGCCGTTCCCGGTCGCCGGGCCTGTCACGTACCGGCGAAGAAGTCGGGCTTCCGGCGTCCCGGTCGCTTTAATGCCCAATCCCCGGAGTGCCTTCAGACCGTCCACCGATAATCTGGGCCGGGCGGGTATCGCCGGACGCTTAGGTCGCGGATTCCTTTCCCCGCTTTGCCGGCGGTTCAAACATAGGGCTTCCTTCCGGGGACGGCCCTTGCAGGAGGTGTGATATGGCAGATTTCCTTGAGCTTGCCGGGCGCAGGCAGAGTTGCCGCAACTTCGCTTCCAAGCCCGTGGAGCACGACAAGATCGTCAAATGCGTCGAGGCCGCCCGTCTCGCCCCCTCCGGCTGCAACTCCCAGCCCTGGAGCCTCGTCGTGGTGGAGAACCCCGACAAGGTGAAGGAGGTGGCCGAGTCCACCCAGCTCATGGGCCTCAACGCGCACAACTCCAAGGCCCAGGCCTTCTTCGTGGTCGTGGAGGAACCGGCTGTCCTCATGAAGAAGATAGGCCAGCTGGTGGATTCCCAGATCTTCGCCCAAGGCGATCTGGGCGGCTTCGCCCTAAGCCTCTGCCTCGAGGCCGAGAGCCTGGGCCTCGGCACCTGCATCATCGGCCTTTACGACCGGCCCCGGCTCAGGGAGCTTCTGGGCATAGCCGAGGATCGGAAGATCTTCATCGTGATCTCCGTGGGCTACCCCGAGTCGGACAAGATCCGGGAGAAGATCCGCAAGCCGGCCGACTCCTTCGTAAGGTACGTATAGGGACCTTTCGGAGGCCCGGTCGTGGTTTCCGAATCCCCCCCGCAGGGCGCGCCGGAGAGTCGCCGCGCCCTGCGGGGGGGATTTTCGCTTTTCGGGGCCCTTGCCAGTTGGCTTTCGGACACGAACGGGCGCCGTTTCCCTTTGTCGCGGGCCTCCGGTCGCTTCGTTGGCGCGGGATTGCTCCCTCGGGAGCATACCCGGTGGACCTGCTTATTCTGCCGGACGGCGGAAGCCGTCACTTGCCGGACGGCGGAAGCCGTCACTTGCCGGACGGCGGAAGCCGTCACTTGCCGGACGGCGGAAGCCGTCTCCCGCCGGACGGCGGAAGCCGTCTCCTGCCGGACGGCGGAAGCCGTCTCCTGCCGGATGCGTGTCGCCCCTGCCGGACGTGATGCACCGGGAGCGTGCAGGATTTGGACGGATTTGGCCCGTATTTGCTGCGGGTATGCGGGGGAGGCGTTTTGAGGTGAGCGGCGTCAGGACCGTGGCCGAGACCGTCGGGACCGTTGCGGATCTGGGGGCCCGGAGAGCCTCCGCTTCAGCGGGGTGGCTCCTTGCGGCGTCCGTTCTTGCAGGGCTTTACATCGCCTTCGGCGGGGCGCTCGCCATCCGGGCGGGCGGCGGCATGCCCGCAGAGTGGGGCCCTGTAGGCAGGCTTGCTTTCGCGGGGGTTTTCCCTCTGGGGCTTCTCCTGGTCGTCTTCGGCGGAGCCGCGCTGTTCACCGGGGACGTCATGTACGTGTCGGCCGCCCTCATGCGGAAGAAGACTCCTCCGTGGGACGGGATAAGGGCCCTTTGCGTCTCTTGGACCGGGAATCTCCTGGGGGCGCTCGCCTTGGCTCTCATGATCCATCTGACCGGCATCTTCCTGGAAGGAGGGCCCTCGGCCGGGCTCGCGCCCTACGCGGCGAGCCTTGCCGCCTCCAAGTGTTCGCAGGGCTTCCTCCCGCTGTTCGTGAAGGGGATTCTCTGCAACCAGCTGGTGTGCCTTGCGCTCTTCATGAGCCTGTCAGCCCAAGGCGCGGCCGCCAAGGCCCTGCTCCTCTGGCCGCCCATATTCGGCTTCGTCGCCCTGGGCATGGAGCACAGCGTGGCCAACATGTTCTTCATCCCGATCGGCATCCTTTCCGCCTCGCACTTCGAGGCTTACGGGATGGCCGCCCCGTGCGGGTGGGGTGACTTCTTCCTCAGGAACCTCGTTCCGGTCACTCTGGGGAACGTGGTCGGAGGCTGGCTGTTCGTGGCGGCCCCTTATTGCCTTTGCTTCCGGGAAACTCCTGATAAGGCTCGCGACGGCGCTGAACCTCGCGGGAGCGCCGGGCGGCGATGAAGGTCCGGGAGGCACGGAAGGGGCCGGGTGCCCGCGAAGCTCCCGGCGGTCATCTGCCTTAAGGGCAACGGGGGCAGGGAAGCCATCGGGGGGATTCCCGGAACCTTCGGCGGCTTTCGGCGGACGGGCTTTCTGAAGTTAGCCTCGGTTCTCTCCATCGGTGTATCCCTGGCGTTATCCGACTTGATCACGCGACGGATTGTGGTAAGTTGCCCCTGGCGGCTTCTGCGGCAGGACATGCGGGGGGATTCAGGCGGCCAGGGGGCGGTGATTTTTTTTTGTCCGGAGCCGTGCGGCCCGGGTCGGGTGAAGGGAGGCGTTTCATGGCCTTGAGGTGGCAGGACTATACGCTCAAAGGGGCGAGGGACTATCAGATAGCCGAGGCGGCGGAAGACGATCTCGTTCGCGCGCGGGATTTGGGGAGAAACATCGGGCTCCTGGACGACGAGATCCTCCCCCACGGCCACTACGTGGCCAAGATCGACTACCTGAAGGTCCTGGAGAGGCTGAGGGACAGGCCGGACGGCAAGTACATCGACGTCACGGCCATCACCCCGACGCCGTTGGGAGAAGGCAAGAGCACCACCACGATGGGGCTCGTGCAGGGCATGGGGCTGAGGGGCCTTAACGTCTCAGCGGCCATCCGCCAGCCGTCCGGCGGCCCCACCATGAACATCAAGGGCTCCGCCGCGGGGGGCGGCATGAGCCAGTGCGTGCCGCTCACCCCGTTCTCGCTGGGCCTTACGGGCGACATCAACGCCGTCATGAACGCCCACAACCTCTGCATGACCGCCCTGAACGCCAGGATGCAGCACGAGTTCAACCACGACGACGCGTTTTTGGCCAAGCGGGGCCTGAGGCGCCTGGACGTGGACCCCTCCCGGGTGAGCATGGGCTTCGTCATGGACTTCACCTGCCAGTGCCTGAGAAGGATCGTGATAGGGCTGGGCGGCAAGGCGGACGGCTACCTGATGGAGTCTCGGTTCGACATCGCGGTCAGTTCCGAGGTGATGGCGGTCCTGGCGCTGGCGAGCGACCTGAAGGATCTGAGGGGGCGGCTGGGCAGGATCATCGTGGCCTACGACTGGACCGGAAAGCCGGTGACGGCGGAGGACCTGGACGTGGCGGGCGCCATGTGCGCCTGGATGGTAGGGGCCATGAACCCCAACCTGATGCAGACCCTGGAGGGCCAGCCGTGCTTCGTGCATGCGGGGCCCTTCGCGAACATCGCGATAGGCCAGAGCTCGATTGTCGCCGACCGCCTGGCCCTGAAGCTCTCCGACTATCACGTGACCGAGTCGGGCTTCGCGGCGGACATCGGGTTCGAGAAGTTCTGGAACCTCAAGTGCCGCTATTCTGGCCTGAAGCCGGACGCCGCGGTGGTGGTGGCTACCGTGCGGGCGCTCAAATGCCACGGCGGGGCCCCTGTCCCGGTGCCGGGGAGCCCGCTTCCCGCCGAATACGGACGGCCTTCCCCGGAACTGGTGGAAAAGGGCCTCCCGAACCTCATCCATCACGTGCGAACTGTCCGCAAGAGCGGGGTGAGCCCGGTCGTCTGCATCAACGGTTTCGTCTCGGATACCCCGGAGGAGATAGCGCTGGTCCGCCGCGCCTGCGAGGCCGAGGGGGCCAGGGTGGCCGTGTCCGAGCATTGGCTCAAGGGCGGCGAGGGGGCGCTGGAGCTGGCGGACGCCGTGAAGGAGGCCTGCGGGGAGCCTTCCGATTTCAGGTTCCTCTACGAGCTCTCCATGCCGCTCAAGGAGCGGGTGGAGCTCGTGGCGAGGGAAGTATACGGGGCGGACGGCGTGGACTGGGCGCCGGACGCGGCGGCGAAGCTTGCCGCGTGCCAGGCCGACCCGGTGACAGCCGGCTACGGGCTGTGCATGGTGAAGACGCACCTGTCGCTGTCCGGGGATCCCGCGCTCAAGGGCGTGCCCGAGGGCTTCAGGCTGTTCGTGCGGGACGTTCTGGTCTACGGCGGCGCGGGCTTCGTTGTCCCGGTGGTGGGGGGCATCTCGCTCATGCCGGGCATGAGCTCTGATCCCGCCTACCGCCAGGTGGACGTGGACACTGAGACCGGGCGGGTCAAGGGGCTGTTCTGACGCGAACATGCAGATTCGTCGATGACGATGAATGAAGCGCGCAGTATAGACGGTCCCGTATCGACCGGCTTGACGCCAGACGGGGCCTCCAGGCTCTCTGCGGGCGATGAGGAAGGGCGGCCTTTCATGGAAGGCCTGCTTTTCAGTTGGAAAGCGGATCGCGTACCGCGTTCGCGGGCACAAACGGGTCGGGGAAGGCGCTCGTTTAGAGGCATCTGGCAGGAGAAAGGTCCTGGACCGCAGGTACCTCCAGACGCGAAGGCGGGTACCTTCAGACGCGAAGGCGGGTGCTTCCAGACGCGAAGGAGGATCGGGGGCTCCTGGGTGCCCCAGGGGCCGGGTTTCGGCCCCCCGAGACGTTGTGGGATCTGGCGCGTGGTCGGCGCTGACGAGGGCCGCTGCAAGTCCGTCTTGCGTCACCTGGGCTTCCTCGCGGACAGGCACTCGGCCAGGTGAGTGGAGATGAGCTGCGACCGGCGCAAGGAGGCCGTCATGGGTATGAGCCCGTGCGCCCAGGCGCATATGTATCTGTGGTACGAGCCTCTGGACTGCGTGGATCTGACGACGCGCAGGAGCTGCGGGAGAGCTGATTGCCGATGTGAAGCCGACCCTGGTTGACCTCGAGTGGGTTCAGGCCTTCCCGGAGAAGCTGGGATTCGCGGTGATGGACATGAGTCGGCATGCCGTAAAATAGGATGCCTGAGACGGGTGGGCGTAAGCGTCTGCCGGAAGTGGGTTTGCGGGGCTGGCGAGGGTCGGCGAAAAGCGACGTGCAGCCGGTCAGAAGGGGAGGAAGCGAGGTTGCGTGCGGGAAGGGAGATTCTAGAAAAGAATCCATGACGCTGCGTAAAGCGTCATTTTGAACCTTGCCCGCCTGCACGAAAGGAGATTCGGCCCAGGTCACCGTCACCTGATTCCGGAAGCGCACTCTGGGATTATGAGGGGAGGGCAGACGCCGATATTTTAACAGGCAAAGGGATGTTTTGGTGGTTCCAGGCGGGAATCCGACTCAAGCGACAATGGCACGTGCCAAGGTGTCAGGGTTGCCGTAAATTCGACTCGGCCGCTTGCGGCTGAAAGGAGACGTTCTTCAGCCGTCATGGGATGAAGTTTGGCGTCAGGCGGCGCAGGTTCCGTCAGTCTTGCGTGACTTCTCGGACTGTAATCGGCTTTCCCTGATTATCGATTTCGATGATCGATTTTTCCCCGTTGATCTCAAAACGGCAGGCAACGACGTTTCTTTCCTCCCTGCCGATTGCGAGAGAAATCAAAACCGGATTTTTAAAGGCTCGACCGTATCTTTTTTCGACAATCTGGTTCATTCCCACCTGGGCACTGATTTCTCCTCCTTGGGCATCCTCGCTCATTTTGATTTCGATGACGTAGATAACCGCACCGTAGACGACAAGGAGATCGATGCGACCCAATCCCACATGCCTCTCGGGAGTAACTTTCGCTCCGGCAATGCACAGGGCGGAATGCAGTACGGAGCGATAGAAGCTTTCGCCCATCTTCCTGCGGAATAATTCCGCTAGCGATTCGCTCAACTTCAGTTGTTTGCCCCATGTCAGGAACAGTCCGATCTTGCGAATGATGTTTTCCAACACACTGTTCGTTGGCTTACGGTCGGCTTGAGAATGGTCTTGGTAGGAGATGTCGGCAAAAAGCCTCATGAAGACGTCAACCATACCGGGTACATCGATTGCTTCGAGGCACTGCTTCAGCTCGCTCCCGGCACTGTCTATGTCTGACCACGATGATTCGGGGGTTAGGTTCTGCAGGAAAAGAGTCGAAAAGGACTTGCGTACCTCCAGATTGGGATAATCCAGGGTAAAAGTAGTATCGGTTTTAGCCCTCAGTGTCAGGTAGCCAGACTGATAAAGGAACCCTTCGGGAGGAGTTGAGTCGATTTCTCCCGGGTCGCTTATGAAATTAACATCCACCAGCATGTCCTGGAATTGGTCGGCCGTAAGGGCTTGGTCCTTGAGAAACTTTCTGATAAGTGTATTAGAACCAGATTTCATCCAGTAATTCAAAAACAACTTTGTTTTGCTGGAGAAGAATGATAGCACAGAAAATGGGTTATAAAGCCTGGTAACGCCATCGAAGGAAAATCCGTCATAATAATCGCGAATCTGATTTAAAACCATATTTTCATCTAGCTTTAGAATCTTTGATGATTCGTCTATGAATGGTTTGAAATAAATTTTCAGTTCATCATGTGTGTAGCCCATGAAAGCTCCGAAATCAGGTTCGAGCGAGATGTCAATCAGGTTGTTGAGCGTGGAAAATATGCCCATCCTTGAAAATTTTGTCACACCGGTGATAAAAACGAAATCGATATGTTCTGCGGCAGATTTGATCATTGAATAAAAATTACGTATAATCTCACGTGTATCGTTAAGCAACCGTATTTGATTTTGAGACTTTTCTCTTTGGACAATGTTGATGACGGGAGCATCATATTCATCGATAAGGACAACGATATGTTTACCGGTTGTCCTGTGAACGTCTTTCATGAGGAATAAAAAGGCTCTCGCTGAATCAACTCCTCTAAGCTGAACATTGTGGTGTTTTGCAATTTCATCGAGAACGTCTAAGATCGTCTTCTGTAAATTATTCTTGCTGTCGCTACCTGCTACATCGCTCATGTCAAGACGAACGACCGGACGGGGGACAAAATCAGATGAGCACATATGGTTCTCTGCCGTCAATCCTCGAAAGAGCTCATTTCTCCCGGAATAGTAGGCTTCAAGAGCAGTGACCGTCAGCGATTTTCCGAAACGTCGAGGGCGGGCGCAGAATACGAATTTACTTGTCTGTTTGAGCAAGGGAAAATACATCGTCTTATCGACGTAAACTGCATTGTCAAGCCTTAAATTTTTGAAATTTGGCTCGCCAGTCGGGAGCAGGGGTAATGGCAGTGTCATAAGGTTTCCTCAGGTAGCAGGTCATCTGAAGTTTGATATTCAAATCATATTTAGGTAACTACAAGATAGGTAAGATGATACATGGTTTAATGTTGTTTGTCAACCCCGTGACAGTTACGATATAGTTGTATAGGCCAGATTAGAGAGATATCAAAGCATGGGCACGGAGAAAGATGGGATTTGAGCTAATGGGGAAGGTTTGTGGACCGGACACAGGCAACGGGTGTGCGTGGTGCTATTGGATGAATAATCGTCTCAAACATTTTTTATGAGGCTCTTTGCTGAAACCCGATCACCAGAGCCAACGGGACGATTGGGGATCGCGTTAACGCAAAGAGCAATAAATGACAGTCAAGATTGTTGGCAATTTGACAGTCTATAAAGTTATCGTGAAGTCGTACAGAGCAGTTTATGACGACTTTTAGCGTCATTGCATCAGGCTTGGCGTCATCCTGTGGTAGTACATGTCCCCGAAAGGGGCTCTTGGCAAAGGAAGGGGCTCTTGGCAAAGGAAGGGGCTCGGTAAACATTGTTGCGGGCTCGGGCGGCGTGGCACAAGAGATGGCGCATATCATCGGATTATGGCAATATGGCGGCTGGGGCGGCCCTGGTCATATGGGTTTGCGGCATGGCATCGGGCCGGGGCATGATGCCGTCAGTTCGGTTTCAGTTGACTTCGCTTCGGTTCTGGCGGATGGCTCGGCAGCGGCTGTCGCGGCATTCGGTTCGGGCGGGAGTATTCGATCGCGAGCATGGGATTCTTAATGGCAGGTTTGTCGTTATGTCGTTCAGGCGTTGATTCGGGTACTGCCGGAATGGGTTTTGCGTTGAGCGGCAGGCATTTTTTCCTGAACGTCGTGTCCAAGGCGAGTGAGTCTTTTCACTCAGGACGGGCGGTGAGGCCCGCGACTTGATCGATACGGCGAAGTGGGGGAAGAGCCCTTGACAAAGAGGGGCTCTGGCGGATATAGAATAATTTTGGCTTCGTTTCCGGTCAGGGGCCGTCGTCTTAGGCAGGGCGTACGCCCTGACCGGCCCCGGAAGGATATCAAGGCGGATGGAAGAACAAGTCCTTGCCAAGCTTTTACGCAGATACGCCGGCATGTGCCGGTCGAACAGGATCTACGTGAAACCTGACATCCCGTGGATCAAGGCCGTGGATGCGATGGCCCAGATTGCCCACGAGGTGACTGACGAGAGGACCGTACTTATGGTCTACGACGACACCTTCTTCCGCAACTGCTCCATCGGGATAGTCGTGTCCACGGACGCGTTTTACGTGCGGGGCAAGGGCTCCGGTCGCTTCCGCAAGGATTTCCTGAACGATATCCGGCTGGAGATAAATCGCGACTCCCTTTACATAGACGGCGTCCACGCCATGTCCTTCAAGTACATCAAACGTCTGGAGCAGGAGAACATCCGCTCCTTCGCCATGGACATCCAGGCGCTCTTTCTCGGTCGCCCGGTACCGAGCCTGGATCGCGGCAGGCCGCCCGATCTCCTTGCGGCAGCCAAGGCGGTAGATGCGGCCGTTCCGGATGATATTTTCGGGCTGGAGGGTCCCAAGGAGGACCCTCGGCCCTGAACCTGGCGGGGCTGACCGGGCATAGAGTCCCGTCCCTCCCGATTGGGGGCTCGCCCTGCCAGACCCCGACCCCGTCTCCGAACCGAGCCGTACCTCACGTCCTGCGGGCGGGGCCGGACACCCAGACCGCTGGCCTTGCCGGTTTTCTCGCCTGAATCCCGGCCTTGCGAAGCCCCCTCGCCCGGTCCATGCCGCCCGCCCTCCGCCATCGCCGGACCCGACACCATTGCCCTCAGTGCTGATCCTTTCGCGAGATACGATGCGACCGCCAGATCCCTTTGAACCTGCCGACCGTGCCTTTTCAGCCGCTTCCCCCCGACCGGGGGAAGCGATGAGCGTGGCTTCGCTGTTTTCCGGTTGCGGCGGCATGGACCTGGGCTTCACGGGCGGCTTCGACTTTCTCCGGACCCGTTACCCGGCGACCGGGTTCAAGGTGGTCTGGGCCAACGACCTGAGCCGTGCCGCCTGCGAGACCTACCGCCTGAACCTGGGGGACGCCGTGGTCTGCGGGGACGTGGGCGAGGCCATAGCTTCGCTTCCGGGCACGGTCGATCTCGTCATCGGCGGCTTCCCCTGCCAGGATATCTCCATAAACGGCAGGATGCTGGGGCTCGCGGGCTCGCGGAGCTCCCTTTACACGGCCATAGTCGAGGCGGTCCGCCGGACGTCTCCCAGGGCCTTCGTGGCCGAGAACGTGGGCGGGATCCTGATGAAGGCCCACGAGCGGGCATACGCCAGGATTCTTTCGGACTTCGGGGACTTAGGTTATGATGTGGACGCCAGGGCTTACCAGGCTGCGGACTACGGGGTGCCCCAGACCCGTCGGCGGGTCTTCATCGTGGGCATCAGGCGGGGCCTGGGCGCCTACGAGCCCCCCGCGCCCGTCGGGGCCAGGCCCGTCACGGCCCGTGAGGCCATAGGCGACCTGGAGGCCCTGGACGCGGACCCGGCGTTCTCCCACGTCTGGAGCCTGGCCAGGAAGAGTCCCGAACAGGGCTCAAGAAGCCTCGCTGCAGACAGGCCCGGCTACACCGTCCGGGCGGAATGCCACGGCAACATCCAGTTCCATTACAGCCTCCCCCGGCGTATATCCATGCGCGAAGCCGCTCGCATCCAGTCCTTCCCCGACAGCTTCAGGTTCGCCTCCAAGCTGAGGGAGACCGAGCGACAGATAGGGAACGCCGTGCCCCCGGTCCTGGCCTGGCACGTGGCCTGCGCCGTGAAGGCGGCGCTTGAGGGCGCCTTGCCCCGCCGGATGCGGCTCTTTTGAGCCGCGAGGGCCCGCTTGAGGCCGCCGCTACGGAAAGGCGGCGAGCGGCGAGAATCCGAGAAGTCAAGCCTTCAGACACCGGAACACCGGAAGATACAGCAGAAAAGGAGCACGCCCTTGAAAGGCATGAAGGTCAACTCGTAAGGTGCCCTCCGCATCAAGGCTAAGGGCGGGAGAGTCCCGCTGAAGGTCTTTCCGGAGGGGCGTAGGGGCGTTACGGCGCCTCGCTGGTCCGGCGCGTCGTCGCCAGCTGCGGACACTTCAGGCTGAAAGCCAGGAAGCGTCCGTTGTGCGGCGTTTCGCGGGGACGTAGCCATACGGTTTTCCGGAAAGGCCTTTCTTATGGCCCAGATAGTTCTGGAGGGCGTGACCTTCGCCTACGAAGGAGGCGAGGCAATCTTCACGGATCTCGATCTCGTGCTGGATACCGGCTGGAGGCTCGGTCTGGTCGGTCGTAACGGACGCGGCAAGACCACGCTTCTCAAGATCTTGGCGGGAGAATTGGCTGCACGGGGCAAAGTGTCCGTGCCGCATCCCCTGATGCTCTTCCCTTACGCCTATGATCCGGACGGGGACGCGCTCGCGCTCTTGACGCGGATAAGGCCGGGTACGCCGTCCTGGAAGCTGGAGCGAGAGGCGGGGATCATGGGCCTGGCATCGGGGATTCTCGAAAGACCCCTATGCGGGCTTTCCGGAGGTGAGCGGCTGAAGCTGATGCTGTGCCTCCTGTTTCTGGAAGACCACGACTTCCCGCTCATGGACGAGCCCACGGCCGGACTTGACAACGATGGCAGGATGGCAGTGTCCCGCTACCTCCAGACCAAGCGGGGCTTCATGGCGGTCTCCCACGACAGGGCGTTTTTGGGAGAGGTAGCGGACCATATGCTCGCCATCAACCGCCAGGGTATAGAGCTAACGCGCGGCGGCTACGCTGCCTGGGAGGAGTCCAGGCGCAGGAAGGATCTTGAGGAGGAGGCGCGTGTCCAGAGGCTCACCCGCGAGATTTCGCGTCTCAAGGGGGCGGGTGAGCGGAGCTCACGCTGGGCCGCGGACGCGGAACGGGAAAAGATCGGCCACGGGCCGGTCGACAGGGGGTTCATCGGCCACAAGGCGGCGAAGATGCAGAAGCGGGCCAAGGCGGTCGTGGACAGGCGGCGGAAGGCCCTGGACGAGAAGTCAGCGATACCCCGGAACGTCGAGTTAAGCTACGCGCTTTCCATGAGCCCCCTGAAGCCTCCGGCCAGACGCCTGGCCGAGGCGGCCGGCCTCTCGGCGGGCTATGAGGAAGGGCGGCCGGTCGTGGAAGGGCTTTCGTTTCAGGTGGAGAGCGGGTCGCGTACGGCGCTCGCGGGCCCCAACGGGTCGGGGAAGTCGCTCGTCCTGAGGCTTCTGGCCGGCGAAAGGCTCTGGACCGCAGGGACCTTCAGGCGCGCCGGAGGGATCAGGGTCTCCTGGGTGCCCCAGGAGCCGGCATTCGGTCCCGACGAGACGTTGAGGGATCTGGCTCAGGCCAACGGAGCGGATGAGGGCCGTTACAAGTCCGTCTTGCGTCACCTGGGCTTCCCCGTGGACAGGCTCTCGGCCAGGTGCGTGGAGATGAGCGGTGGACAGAGGAAGAAAGCCGTCTTGGGCCTGAGCCTTTGCGCCGAGGCGCATCTGTACCTGTGGGACGAGCCCTTGGACCGCGTGGATCTGATGACCCGCATCCAGCTCGAAGAGCTGATCTCCGACGCGAAGCCGACCCTGGTCGCGGTCGAGCACGATCAGGCCTTCCTGGAGAAGCTGGGATTCGCGATGATAGACATGAACCGGTATGCCGCAAAATAGGATGGCTGGGAACGGGAGTCGCAAACGGTTGCCGGATTGACTACAGAGAGTGGTGGCGGTGACCGGTGGGAAGCGCCGTACCGTTGCGGGTCAGAAGGGGAGAGGAGAAGATTGCGGGAAAGGAGATTCGAGAAATTCAAGCGATGCCTCGGCGCTACGCTTTTTCCAGTCACGTTCCCTGCATGCGAAGAAATTCAGCCTTGACTGTCTTTAGCATAATTCCGGAAGCTCACTCGGTGATTTCGAGGCGGTGGTATCACGCTAATATTTTAAGACGCTATGGTTTGGCTTAGGATATGGTTAAGGTATGGTTAAGGTATGGTTAAGGTATGGTTAAGGTATGGTTAAGGTATGGTTAAGGTATGGTTAAGGTATGGTTAAGGTATGGTTAAGGTATGGTTAAGGTATGGTTA
>JAISFS010000210.1 GCA_031263485.1 Deltaproteobacteria bacterium
CGCGACGAGGGCCGCGAGGGCCGCGGCGGCCGGACGCGAGGGGCGCGATCGGCCGGTCTGGCGCGTGAGGCGCGACAGGCCCGCCTGGAGGGGAGGGGCCGACAGGTCCGCCTGGAGGGGGGGGGGCGAAAGGCCTGCCTGGAGCGGGATGCGGCTCGGGCTTCGCGCGGGGCCGGAATGCGGCTTTCGGTTAAGATTCATGGACGCTGGTCCTCGCTGGCGGCGCTTGTGCGGCCTGTCGGCCGGGCCGGCTTTCGTGGGACGCGCTGGAAGGCGCGGCATGGAGTCCGGCCCTGATTCGGCTGGACACCGGAGGCGACCGGCCTGAAGGCCGGGGCCGTCCTCTGGAAGACTTCGGAGGTTTCTCGAAAGGTTTCGGAAGCTCCTTGAAAGCCTCCGGAAGCCTTCTGAAAGCCTCAGAATTCCTCCTGGAAGCATCAGGAAGCACAGGGAAGTCTTTGGAGCATCCACAGAGCCCCGGAGCCTTCAGGAGGCACAGGAAGCCTTTAGAAGGGCCAGATGGCGTTCACCGCCCGGGTGAGCCAGCCCTCGCGCTGCTTGTTGGTGATGTCGCCCTTGCCGGTGTATTCGATCCGGGCGTCGGCCAGGTAGGTGGAGAGCACCGTGTTGTCTGTCGCGATGTCGGCCGGCCTCACGACCCCCTGCACGGTGATGTACTGCTTCTCGTTGTTGACCAGGATCTCCTGGGAGCCGCGCACAACCAGGTTCTGGTTGGGGAGCACCTGGACTATCCTCGCCGAGACCTTGGCGGTGATGTTCTCGTTGCGGCTGGTCTGGCCCGTGCCGGTGAACTGGTTTCCCATGCCCGCGTCTATGCCGCGCATAAGGCTGAAGCCGCTTTTTGTCGGCGGGTCAGGCTCCTCGAAGCCCAGGAAGGTGTTGAAGTCCGCGGTGACCCTGCCGTTGCGGTTCAATGCCGTGGAGGCCTGTTTGGAGGCCCGGGACGTCTCGACAATATTGATGGTGATGATGTCGCCTATCCTTTGGGCCTTCATGTCGGCGAAGAAGTCGGGCCGGGTGTCCTCGGAGAACAGGCTCCCCTCCGTCTTGATGGCCGGGGGCGCGTAGGTCTCCACGGGCGGGTTCTGCAGCGCGGCCTCCTGGTTGCTCAGGGTGGAGGGGGTCTGGAGCTTGGGCCCGCAGGCGCACATGGCCCCCAGGGCGAAGATGGCGGCCGCGGCCAGCGTGAGGGCCGACTTGATGGAGGGGGCCCGCAGGAAAGGGTTCTGGTCCATGGTTCGTTCCTTTGCGTCATCGTGAGCTCGGCTCGCTGTCCCCGGAGCGGGGGCGCAGGGCCGGCGCTTAAGCTTTAGCAATCGACGTGCCACAGTTTCGGCTTCGGGAAGGCTGGACGGGACGGGCCGCATGGGCTGTATGGCCATGAATGGCCTGTGACAGCATGGAGTGGCACGAATCGATATGGAATGGCATGATCGGGCAGGACGATCTTTTTGGCCTGCACGGCTATCCGGCTGGCGACCTGTCAGCCCTGTCAGGCCAGTCTGTTCTGCCAGCCCAGTCTGCCCTGTCCGGCCTGTCTGCCAAGCATGGCCTGTCTGGCCTGGCAGGCCAGGATGTCCCGTTTTGCCAGGATGAGTTGAACGGCACGGAATGTTCGATGAAATATATTGTGGCCAACATGTCCTGAAGTGACATATGTGGCCGTAAGCGATGAATGAAAGAGTGGCTCTGCGGCGCGCCGCGGCGAGGGATGCGATCCCGGGTGCCGGGGGTGGCCCAGGTGCGGTCTTGCGAAGGCCCGGGACGGATTTCCGGTTCACGGTCGAGGGTTCCGCCGATACGGGGAACGGTGCCCGCGATCGGGGGCATGGCGGTGCAACAGCCATGCCGAGGTTTTGACGGCCGGTGAAGCTGGGGCCGTTTGTCAGGTCTGCCGCATACGTCGGCTCGACCGGGACTCAGGCGTGACTTCGCGCGTGCCCTTGCGAAGGCTCGCGCGAAGGCTCATCTCGCGATCCAGCAAAGCCTCCTCCGAAACCATCGGAAAAAACGCCTGGGCGGTCGAGGCGTATCCGGCCGGGGAAGTCAGGTTCAGGGCGGTTTACCGACCTTGAACGGCAATGCTTTTGTCGATCTTGAAACGAGGTTAAAGGGAAATACCAGGCGGCATGCGGCTTGGGCGGGGAAAAATTTTCCCGTCAAGGGATACTTTCCTGATGGCTTCGGGACTTGCGGGCGAACTGCCTGATGTAGCGTCGCCGAGGACGGCCAGGGAGAGCTCGCGGCGCGGGCGAGCCGAGTCCGAAGCCTCGCTCGGGAAACGTTTCAGGCAGCCGCGCGATCGAAGCTCAAACGCGACGGCGGTCGCGGGAAACGCGGCGGCGTCCCGTTCGCCTTCCCTTGCCCCGGCTTCTGTGCGCCTTCCCTTGCCCCGGCTTCCGCGTGCCATCCCTTGCCCCGGCTTCCGCGTGCGTTTTCGACGGCGCGCTCCCGGCCTTTCGCGAGGAAACATGGGCCGATCCCGGCTTGGCATGGGCGTTGCTTGTAAGGCGTCCGGGCTTCGACGGGGAAAATCACTCCCGGTCGATCAGGCCCTTGCGGCCTCCGGCGGGGGCCGGTATGAGAGAGGATAAAGATGGAAAGCCTTCAGGCAGCCTCGCAGATTGCGGATTACGCGGCAACGGCGGTCGCCTCGGCCGGGACCAGGGCAGAGGCCAATTTCGAGTCCGGCGCGAATGGCGACTTCGAGCGTATGCTGGAGAGAGCCGAACGGTACCGGGACGAGATGAGGCGTGAATGGGAGGCCCGGGACATGGATGCGGAACTGGACCGCAAGGCCGAGGAAGAGCGGGCCGAACGGCGCAGGGAGGCCTCCCGCGCCGATGCCGAGGCAGAAGCCCGCAGGCAGGCGGACGAGGCCGCAGAGGCGGCGAAGGGAGATGGCCAGGCGGGAAACCCTTACGCTTTCGGGGAGAGAAGGGTCCGGGGCAAGTCGTTCGCGTTCGCGCGGATCCAGGCCGAGACCACCTACCCCGGCGGCTTCAAGTCCAGGGTGAGCGGGGAGCTGTTGCTTTCGGGGAGCCAGGAGTCCGGGGCTGAGGGCGTCATGTTCGGACGCGGATCCCCCGCAGGGTTGCTCGCCGAGGCTTTGAAGGGGCTGGGCACGAACCTGGGGCTCTCTAAGCTGGGGGAGGGCGGCGCGGAAGCGCTCGGGAACGTGCTCCTGGCGAGCGGTCTGGACCCCTCTCAGGTATCGGACATCAAGGCCAGGCTGTTCGTGGAGGGCGGCGAGGCCGAGATGAACGCGGTCCTGAGGGCGCTTGCCGCCGGCATGGACGCCAGCCTGGCGACCCAGGGGCCCTTGGGCGGGCTTACGGCCACCCCGGACGGGCTCAACAGCCTTGGCCAGTTCCTGCTGGGCCTGGGGTTCTCCCCCGAGGCGGTCAAGTCGGTCACCGCGGGCATCGAGCCCGGATCGGTCCTGCCGGCATCCACCCTGGCGGGGCTCATCACGGGCGGCATCTCCGGAGAGGGGCTAGCCGCGAGCCTGACAGAAGGGGATTTGAGCTACCTCGCGCTAGCCCTCCAGTCCATGGGAGCAGGCGCGGAGGCCGAGGACGGCTTAAGTCTCATGCTCGAGATGAAGGGCGGCGCGGTCTCGGTGGGGGATCTCCTGAGTTTTTTGGAGACGCTGGAGAAGCCCACGGAGCCCTCCTTTATCCAGATCTCCCCCAAGGCCGCGGCCAAGGACATCCAGACGGTCCTGCAGAATCTCACGCAGGACACGGATCTGGTGAAGGCCCCGGTCTTCAACGAGATAATCCTGAAACTTTCCGCGTTGGGAGACAGGCAGCTCGACAGGAGCTTCTACGAGCTTTCCCCGGCCCTTCAGGCCCTCCGCGGGGGACTGGGCGCCGCCGCGGGCGGCGAGGGCGGCAGGCCCTTCGAGAACGGTGGCGGCGACGACCGCGGCGATCGCCGCGGCCGCGAGGAGCAGCGGGTCATGGCGGCGGCCGCGTCCGCCGCCGGCCCAACGGCAGCGGGCGGCGCGGCGGCAGCCGAAAGCGGGGCCTTCGCGGCGGCGCTTTCCGACTCCGACGTGGGCCGGAGCTCCCGCGAGACCTTGGTCCGCGAGCTCCGCGACAAGCTGAGCTACTCGGCGCGGCGGGGCGTCAGGAGGCTCAGGATGAGCCTCTCGCCCGAGAGCCTGGGGGGATTGGACATCGAGCTCAAGGTCAAGGGATCCAAGGTCGCGGCCAACATCAAGGCCGACAGCCTGGAGGCCTACAGGGCGCTGGAGGCCGAGGTGCGGACGCTCCGCGAGGAGCTCGCGGCCGAGGGCCTGGAGCTGAAGCTCACCGTGAGCTACGACGGGGGGGCTTCCGGGGGCTCCGAGGGGGCGTTCTATGCCAGGGACGGCCGCCGCTATGGCATGGACGGCGGCGAGTCCTCCTGGACGGCGGAAGGGGACGGCGCATCGACCGACCCGGAAGAAATTTCCCCCGCCGATGCGGGCGCAGTCCCCGAAGCTCAGGGGACTTACGCGGGATCCCTCCTGCAGGCGGTGGTCTGACAGCCCGCGAGGCGGCATGCCCGGGATAAGGCGACGGCGGCGCCGTAGGCGCCTGGGCTTCCGAAGCCTCCGGTCGCGATGTCAGGAAATATTATTTATCGCCGGAAGATTCCAGCCGAAAGCGGCGGGGGTCTTCCGGCGTTTCGTTTGGTTGTCCTTCGGAAAAGGCGTCGACGGGCCGTAGACTGGGTGCGTTAGCTTTCGGCGTTGTCGTTAGGGCGGACGACGAAGGTGAAGAGGATGGCGACACGTTGCCGATGATAGGGAGCATGGCGGGGAAGTCGATGGCTATGATGCCAGCGGTAATGATGACGAAGGCGGGGAAGACGAAGGCGACGCTCACGGCGATAAAGGTGACGAAGGCGTAGAAGGTGGTAGCGGCGATAGCACCTTTGTCGGCGATAAAGATGACGGAGGCGAGGAAGGCGATGGCGGCGTTGCCGATGATAAAGACGTGGTGACGAAAGCGATAGCGGCGTTGCCGATGATAAAGACGTGGTGACGAAAGCGATGGCGGCGTTGCCGATGATAAAGACGTGGTGACGAAAGCGATGGCGGCGTTGCCGATGATAAAGACTAGGCGGTGAAGGCGATGGCGGCGTTGCCGATGATAAAAACGAAGGAGAGAAGGGGGATGCCGGCGCTGTCGGCGAGAATGGCGAGGTTGGCGAGGGTGCCGCTCATTATGAAGCTGAAGGCGTCGGCGGCGATATCGGCCACGGCGGCTCGCCAGGATCTGGCGACGCGTGCCGCGGAGAAGACGCCGGCCGGGGTGTCGTCGGGGCCTGATGCGCGGCCTGCGGCGCGCCGAAATGCCAGAGGCCTCTTCGGCGCCGCGTACGTCTCCGGAGTCTGCGATTTCGCGGGAAGCCTTTCTGCGGCGGGGCTTTAGATCCGATCGGAAATCTTGGCCCCTGCCGGCGTCGGTCCATGTTTTGCTATAAAGACCCGCGCGAGGCCGCGGGCCCGGAAGGGGGGGGAACAGTTCCCCTCCAGGGAGCGGCAAGGAGATCGAGATGGTCCAGATATACTCCGCCGACAACCCGCCCCCGGCCAGGACGACGCCCCTGGAGGCTTGGACCGCCGAGACCGTGCCGGTCACCGACGGCTCGGAAAGGCAGCTCGGGAAGGACGCGTTCCTGACCCTCCTTTTGACCCAGCTCCAGAACCAGGATCCCTTCAATCCCATGGAGGACACCGAGATGAGCGCCCAGCTGGCCCAGTTCTCGCAGCTGGAGCAGCTCACCAACCTCAACACCAACGTCGAGACCATGGGCGGGTACATCCAGGCGCAGAACCAGTTCCAGACGCTGTCCCTCATCGGCAAGGACGTGAAGGCCCAGACGAACCTCCTGTCGGTCTCGAACGGGGAGCTGGACACGAAGGTGAAGCTCGAGCTCTCGGAGGCAGCGAAGATCCAGCTCTACGTGCTGGACTCCAAGGGCAACCAGATAAGGATGTACGACTGGGGCACGACCCAGGCGGGCGTCTACGATTTCACGTGGGACGGCAAGGACTCCAACGGGACGAAGGCCGCGGACGGCGTCTACCAGTTCCAGGTCACCGCCACGAGCGGTTCCGGGGAGGCGCTCACGGACGGGATCTACCCGGAGGTCTCCGGCAAGGCCTCCTCGGTCTCCTTCGACGAGTACGGCCAGCCGGTCGTCCACATAGGCTACGCGCAGATAGCGCTCTCCCAGGTGATGGAGATCCTCCAGTCGGGGACCGCGGACACGGCCGAGGCCGGAGAGGCCTAGCCGCCTTTCCGGGGAGGGCCCCTCCGGGGGAATGAAGGGAACACGGAGCCGCGGGCCTAAGGCCCGCCGCCACGGGAACACGGAGTCGAACGATGAGCATCTCCGCTGCGATGTACGCGGCCGTAACCGGCCTTTCGGCGCTCTCGACCGGCATGCAGGTCATAAGCAACAACATAGCCAACGTGAACACCGTGGGCTTCAAGGCGGCGAGGACCAACTTCGAGGATCTCATCAGCCAGGACTACATGTCCAACGGCCGCATCCAGCAGATAGGCCGCGGCGTCAAGGTCGCCTCGATCCAGCAGATGTTCACCCAGGGCGCCTTCATCAACTCCGCCCAGGACACCGACATGGCGATAGCGGGCGAGGGCTTCTTCCAGGTGCGCGACCGGGTGACGAACGAGCTCATGTACACCCGGGCCGGGAACTTCACTATGGACAAGGACGGGAACCTGGAGACACCCGCGGGCTACATCCTGCAGGGCTGGGAGCTCTCCGTCCCCAAGCCGGGGAAGGACCCGGTGCGCCTCGGCGCGCCGACCGACGTGAAGGTGATAGCCTTAAACGCCCCGCCGCTCGAGACCTCCCAGATCAAGGTCGTAGTGAACCTGAACGCCGATGACAGCTCCGCCTACATCTACAGTTCCGCGGAGTTCGGGGTGATGTACGCGGACGACCTGGCCAAGGGGCCGGCCGAGTCCGCCCGCGTCTCCGCGGCCAACGCCGTCTACAATTCCGCCATAAACGGCACCGCCTTCCCCAACTCCTCCTATACCTTCAACAGCGCTTACCTGGCGTATCTCTCGGCCAACCACATCGTTCCGGATCCTCTCGTTCCCGGCAGTTACCTGAAGGCGGTGTTCCCCACCGCGTTCGAGCAGAGGTCGGCCCAGACTTCGGCCTCGGCGGCCGCGTGGGCGTGGCTCTCGATAACGGACCCCGACTACCCGATCGCCGCCAACTCGACCGTCTACGCGGAAAAATACAACTCGGCATACGTGAAGTACCTTTCGGCCCTGGGATTCACGGAGGGGCCCGTCGGCACCTTCAAGGCGGCCAAGGCGGCGAGCGCGGCGCCGGCGGACCTGATGGCGGCGGCCTCCTACGCCCTAGCCTCCGCCAAGGCCACGTCGGCGTCATACGGTGGTTACGGCGGCGGCACCTCCACGGTGGACGCGATCTACGCTTCCGCCTATACCCGATACATGTCGGCCATCGGATACGTGAGACCTCCCCTCGACTACAGGACCATGGAGCCTTCGGTCAATGCGCTGGCGCTCGCGAATTCTGCAGGAATCGCGGCCGGCAAGGCCGTGGCGGGGCCGTCCTACACGGGATATGACGGCCAATACCCGCTCGGGGATCTCGCCTATGCCAGGGCGTACGCCACGTATCTGGGCTCGATCGGGAACGAGTTGAGTTCCGCCTATACCCTGCCTGCCGCTCCGGGCTTCGATGTCACCGGCATGTACGCCAATGCCGTTTCGTCCGCCACGGCGGCCGTAAATCCTCCCCCGCCGACCGTCCCGACCTTTACGGCATACGATCCGACCAGCGCTTCCATCTCTGCTTCCACGAACCTCGCATATCTGCAGTCGCTCCTGAGCCATATGTCCGGCGCGATCCTTGACACCGCCTGGGCCACGAACATCCCGAACGCGCCTGTGCTCAACGACGGGGTAGGACCGGACTATGCCCCTGGCGGGACGTATTACGCGGCGGCCAGCGCGGCCGGCAAAGCGGCGGCAGGGGGCGCGTCTTATGCCTCGTATCCCAGCGGCGACGTGGCGAAGGATCTGGCATATCTGCACGCTTTCGCCGAACATCTTGAGGGGCTGACCCCCCCCGTTAGTCTTCTCCCGGCCGCCCTGCCTGCCGCGGAACCTGCCCTGGGGGTCTTTACCGTCGACCAGGCGCAGGTGACGGCGGCTTCGGCGGCGGCGCTCATCGTGGCCAGAACGGTCGGGGGGGGGAGTTACGTTTATCCGAGCGGGGCGCCTTCAATCGACAGGGAAGCGGATCTGGCCTACGTCGATGCTTTCGCGAAATCGATGACGTCGCGGGGTTATACGGTCGATGCGGCCTACACCGCGCCCGACGATGTCAGACTGGCCACTTACTCCAACAAGGCTGTCGGAGCGGCGGACCGCGCCAACGCGAATCTGGCCGGCGTGAGCTCCGCGGTTGCCGCAGGCGCGCCTTCCACCTACGGTTACCCGTCGGACAACACGCTCTGGGACGCCGCCTACCTGTCCGGATACGGCGGCTATTTCGGGGCGACGGCTACCTCCCAGCTTTCGATTACGGGGTTCACGACCTTCTCTCCCACGCCCGCCATGCTCGCCGTAGCGAACACGTCTGCCACTACCGCGGCAAGGACAGCCGTGGGCCCCTTCACCGGCTACCCGTCCTCGTCGTCGGACCCCGGCTTCCAGCTCGCTTACAACCAGGCCTACGAGGCCAAGATGTCCGCGTTGGGGTACTCCCCCATAACGCCTTTGCCTGATACCGGCTCGGCCTTCCAGAAGATGATCCCGGCAACCCAGGAAGACCTCGATGCCGCCGCGGCCGCCGCCAAGAAGACGGCCGAGCTCGCCGCCAAGAACGCGGGCCAGGCCGCATACGACACGGTGTACAAATACCTGTTCAACTCGGCGATGGCCGCCGTATCATTCCTCTATCCCGAGTGGCAGCTGGAAGGCATGGGCTTCGCGGGGGCCTGGGACGGCACGGATCTGGATTCGCCCATCGACCCGGAGAACTACACCCACGCGAACCCGTGGACGATCTACGACTCGCTGGGGACCGCGCACACGCTCATGGTCTACTACCAGCCCAACCCCTACATGGAGAACGTCTGGGACTACCTCATCACCTGCGACCCGACTGAGGACGCGAGGAAGGACATGAACAACTCGCTCGTCATGAACGGGTCCAGGTTCGCGGGGGTCATCCAGAAGGGAAAGATAACCTTCACGGCGGACGGCGAGGACCGCCACGGCGGTCTCATCAAGGACATCGAGGCGCAGAACATCGACATGTCCATGACCGCCAGGGCCACGCTCACCAGCGGCTCCGCCAGCGTGGCCCTGCCCGCCACCTCTTCCTCGCTGAACCACTTCACGTTCGGCGGCTATTACATCGGATCCCCGTCCTTCTCCGCCTCAACGGGCACGCTGGTCGAAAGCCAGCGCCAGTACACCTTGACGTGGTCCGGCAACCTGAACACGGTACCGGTCGTCTCAGGCTTCACATGGGAAGACAGCATCGGAAACAAGGGCACCATCCCGGTCAGCGACAAGAACTACACCGGCCCGTACCCCTTCGGTTCGGGGCTCTCGGTGAGCTTCCACAAGGGCGGCACGCCCATGCGGTTCACCTCCGGAGACACGCTTCAGGTGACCGCCAATTCCGAGCAGATAGGCTGGAGAAACCTCACGCCGAACGATGAGGGATTCTTCGACTTCGACGTCGCCTTCGTCCAGTCTGCCTCGATGGCCCTTCACCCGCCCTACCCGGACGGGTTGCCCACCATCATCCAGCATATAGCGCTTGACATGGGGGCCCGCTATTCCAACCCCGGCGACCCGAACGACCCGTACCAGGAGAAATGGATCCTGGACGAACAGACCACCACCCAGTACGCCTCCAAGTCCACCAACATCTTCTCCAGCCAGGACGGGTATCCGCCGGGATCGCTCCAGCGCATCTCAATCGACTCGGACGGGATACTCACGGGCATCTACACGAACGGCAGGCACCAGGCGCTCTACCAGATAGGACTCACGAGGTTCATCAACCCCTGGGGGCTCGCGAAGCTCGGCGACAACGTCTACATGGAGACCCGCTGGTCCGGGACGGGCGTCCTGAACGAGCCGGCCACCAACGGAAACGGGACGATCCGCGCGAACTTCCTGGAGCAGTCCAACACGGACATCGCGGACGAGATAGTGAACATGATCGTGACCCAGAGGGGCTTCCAGGCGAACTCCAAGGTCGTCACCACCACGGACACCATGCTGGCGGAGGTCATCGAGATGAAGAGGTAGTCCCCGGCTTGAAGACTTCGCCCCGAAAACCGCGGACGGGAGGTTGCCTTAGGGAGCGGGCCTTCATGGGGGAAGCGGTATCGGCGGAAAACGCAGAGTGCGGGATTCCGCAGGGCATCGGAAAACAAAAGAGGCGGGACGTTTCCTCGGAGGGAGACGCCCCGCCTCTAGCGTTTCCGGGACGGCGGCAAGAGGCCGGACCCTGACGTCATGGTCCGGTCGAAACGGGGAAATGTCCTTCCGTACCCTGTATTGCAGACCGTTCATAAATGGCACGCAGGCTATGCCATGTCACACCTGGCGGGCTTGTGCCTGGTCACGCCGGGCGGGGCTGTGCCTGGTCACGCCTGACGGGTCTGCGGCGGGTCGGGAGTGACCGGGAAAGATGCCTCTGACACCCCTCATCGGACCCGCTAGGACCCGATAGGGCCCGATAGGACCCGAAGAAGTGAGGCGGATGAGCACGGGCAAGGGCGGTCAGCCACGGGACGATGTCTGGTTGACGTCAGACGAAGTCCCTGGGGTTAAGCGGCTGGGGGCCGTCCGGGAAATTGAAGCACCTGCCCTGCGGGTTCATCCAGCTCTTCCCGCCTATGGGTTTGCAGAACTCCGGGCTGTCTATCGGCATGTTCCCGATGCTCTCCCCCAGGCAGTTCTTCCACTGGTAACAGTTCCCGAGATTGTAGGGATTCGGACGCGCGGCGGGGACCACGACGGGGCCTCCCGCGCAGGGCGGCGGCAGGGGGACGGCTGCGGGGGCGGCGAGTGCGATCGCCAGGATAATCGCCAGCTTGGTCATAACTAATTCCGAATCCTTAGCCACGCGGCCAAAGACTGGTCGGAGGCGGTTCGCGCGTTCCGGATGTTGCCGGGTACGCCTTCGGGGGCTGTGAAATCCAGGCAAACGCCTCTGTCAACTCCCCGGTCGCGGGCATCGACGTTGTCAGACGAGCGTGTGAAGCTCGCCGCAAAAGAAGGAGAGCTTCATATCAAGTTTGTTTGAATGATCAAAATGTTTCAGAGACACACTCCCTCTGGGAGGTTATCGAACGGATAACCCTTGATGACGGTCGAACGGTCGCCGTCCAACCGGCCTACGACGGCTTCCGGGCCATCAGCCGGGCATTCATTCCTCGATGGCCCTGCTGCCCCTCCTATAACTTATCGGCATGATCGCCGCAGGGCTTCAACGCATGCCAGTCGAGACGCTAAAGACCGGACGCTTCTCCCCTGAGGCGGCTGGCGTGTTATCGTCCGCCGGAGACCGCAATCGTAGGCCATGAGGGTGATGACGGCCATGGTCGCCATACATCCGTAGCGTGGACGGGGGCGTTGAGCCGGGGCGGGGAGAGTCGACTCGAGGGGCAGTCAGTGAAAATGCGAATTCCTGTCGTGTTCTGCGGATTAGCCAACTTTCCTTGTTGGGAGCCGGAAGCAAGTGGGAAAAGAGGGTTGCATCGTCGACAAATGGACGTCCTCACGTCTGGTGGAAGTACGGGGACTTTGAGACGGCTCCCGCGTGGCACCATGGGCCGCCGAATTATTATGGGTCGGTTAGGCGCTTCAATGTCGGTTTCCTTTGAAGCGGAGCATGGCGGAGGGGGCGCCATTGCGCATGTGAGCCTTTCACTGGAGTTGCTCGTCGTGGGTAATAATCGGCATCCGCGATTATCCGATGCACGGTCAACGAAAGATTGATTTTTTCCTTCGTCTCAAAGGACGGCGGAGACTCGTTCTGTCGTTCAGAAGCATCGGGGGACGTTTGGGAGATACTTTGCCATGCGGCAGGATATGTAATGACAGCTTGCCGTTGCGTGTGACTTAACGTGGGCTGGGCAGAACTACGTGCCGGAGTTCGTGGAGATTTTCTAAGAACGGGAAACGTGGGCTCTTGGGATGGGATAATGAACGTGTTTATATCTTTTTGCCCCAATATGGAAAAGGAAACAAGTGAAAGCGAGAGATATATTGACTACAGAATCATCAACTACGAAAGATCAGAAATATCAACTATGAAAGAGAAATATTGAAATTTTCTAAAAAATTTATTTATCAGGATGGAGGATTTTCAGAATTTTTGGCATTACAATCATAAAATCAATCATAATCACGATCACGGTTCAAACGGCCAAGTTGGTTTTTCTGAGGACGGACAACCCGCTCCAACGGTACTCGATGATTCTCCCGAAATGGGTAATTCGATGCTTGCCCGCTACTCAAGTTGGAGGCGTTGGAGGCGCGGGCAGAGGGTTTTTGGGCTCGAATGCAGTCATCGTAAACTGAGGTGGGGTACGAGATGACGCGTCGAGGTTCTCCGCTTTTGGGCATGTTTAATCAAGAGTGCTCAAAAGCTCTGGCCTGGATTATCTTGGACTTCACATCTTGGTTGCTTGCCATAAGGGGAGGAAAAAGCGGTGTGCCGGTAATAATCCTGAGTTTGTCGTGTTGATTGCACTGGTTTTGAGGTGAGGTGATTTTGGATTTATCTGATAAGTACTACAGGATGTCTTTGGGGGAGGAAATCTCATCCTCCGTGCGGAGACTGGAAATAGCTATATCCAGCCATGAGGATGAAACCATGGGAACAAGCCTCCCGCTCAAATGCGAGAACTCCCGGCTCCTCAGAGTCACGCTCACCAGGCATTTGATCGTGATCCGTCAAAAGTGGGCCAGTCGTCAGGTAACGATGCCGGGGTCAACTTTGGATATGGAACGGCTTGTCAATGAGCTCCGCAGCGATCTCAATCAGGGGATCTGGGTTAGAGAAGGTCTTCAAGCTGTTGCCGCAGACGGGCCGGAGGCGGACAGATGGCTCGATTCGATAGAGGGGCCGCTGACTGCAGAAGCCTTCTTCGAGAGGTACGTTCCCGACCGGACTATTATCACGGTCCCAGTCCCTTCGCAGGCCCAGGAAGAAATCCAAGACGCCCCTTCCGAGGCGATGCGGGGGCTCTCGGAGGCCGAACCCATGTCGGAGCCGTGCCCCGATGCCATGGAAGCGTGAGCGCTTTGATCTTGAGAGGCCAATGCGAGGTCTCTCACCTGAAACTGTTGCGGGCGATGCAGGACTCCGATGGGTGGGAGCCTGACAACTCGCTCCTCCGTGGAAGCAAATTGACCCGGTTCCCTTCTGACAAGGCGCATGCGACTCGGCCTTCCATACGAATCCAACGGCCCCTGACCGTCTCCTCCCCCCGGACTCCCTGCCGCCTCCGGCAAGCCTTCCGCCCGTCTTCGAGGCTCTCAAGGGCGTCAGTCAGGAGCGGTAGGAGCCGTTGATCGTCACGTACTCGTGGGACAGATCGCAGGTGACCACAGAGGCCTGGCCCTTCCCGCGGTTGAGATCGGCCGTGAGGGTGTAGGCGGGGAGCCTCATTACCCCTGCCGCGGCCTCCTCCTGGCCGTTGTCCACCCCGTCCTTCACCCACGGGACGCCGTCCAGGTAGAGGTCCACCCGATATGGGTCCAGGGCGGCCCCGCTGTAGCCCAGGGCGCAGAGCACCCTGCCCCAGTTGGCGTCCTCGCCGAAGAAGGCGGTCTTGACCAGGGGCGAGACTGCCACCGCGCGGGCGGCGGCCAGGGCCTGGGCGTCCGTCTCGGCGCCCTTGACCGTCACTGTCACTGTCTTGGTGGCGCCCTCGCCGTCCTGAACGATGGATCTGGCGAGCGATCTCATGACCTCCAGGAGCGTGTCCTCGAACCATGACGCGCCGGGATCCTTCGGGGAGCCTATCGGATCGCCGCCCGCTACGCCGGAGGAGATGAGGAAAACCGAGTCGTTGGTGGAGGTGTCCCCGTCCACGGTGACGCGGGTGAAGCTCAGCTCAGCCGCCCTCCGGAGAGCCCCTTTCAGGTAGCCGGACGCGCATGGCGCGTCGGTCAGGACGAAGGCCAGCATGGTGGCCATGTTGGGGGCTATCATGCCGGAGCCCTTGACGCATCCCCAGACGGTGTAAGAGGGGCGGGCGGCATCGCTCACGGTCGCCCTGTACGCCTTGGGTCTGGTGTCGGTCGTGAGTATCGCCCGCGTGAAGCCCTCCAGTCCTTCCGGGGATAGGCCTTGGGCCAGTCCGGGTAGCGCCGCGAGCATCGCGGGCATGTTCATCAGTTGGCCAATGACCCCGGTGGAGGCCAGGAGGATCTGGTCCGGCATGAGGCCGATGAGTTTGGACAGGGCCTCGGCCGAGGCCAGACAGTCGGCCATACCCTGTTTCCCGGTCTGGGCGTTTGCCTGCCCGGCGTTTGCCAGGATCGCGTGCCCCTCCGATATCCTCCCGGACCAGACGACCGGGGCGGCCGCGCAGAGGTTGCGGGTGAAGACCCCTGCCGACCCGCAATACCGGTCGGCCACGATGAGGCCCAAATCAGGGCGATCCTTGTAGCGCATGCCAGAGGCGATCGATGCCGCCCTGAAGCCGGGTACGGGGAAGGAGACGGAGGGGGGAGAGTCTTTTTCGGTCATGTGCTGGCCTTTCCGTGAAACGGGTCGGTAGAGAAGTCCGGCTGTGTGTTTATGCCGCGCCATGGGGCGGGCCGGGCTTTGGTCGGGCAAAGGGTCTTTAGGCGAAACCGGAGCCTCCTGAGCCCGACAGGAGTCCGGAATCATTGTGGCGGGTTATGAGTTCGGAGCCATCCTGGGCGGATTTGAGTCATGAGCCTTCCAGGCCAGATCTGAGCCCTGAGCTGTTCGATCCGGATCTGAACTTTGAGCCTTCAGGGTCAGATTTTAGTCCGGAACCTTCAGGGCCAGGATCTGATTCAGGAGCCTTCAGGGCCGGCCTAATATCCTGAGGCTCTGGGGCAGGAAGCGAATCCTGAGCCCCCAAGGCAGGAAGAGAGTCCTGAGCCTTCAGGGAAGGAGCTGAGTCCTGAGCATTAAGGTCAGGAGCAGTGTCCGGTGTTTCTGTGTCAGACGTCGGGACTGGAGAGCCCGGAACCGTAGTGTTAGTAAAGGGTTTGCGGCTAAAAGGGAATGCCGGAAAGATCCGTACCCGGAAGACTATCGCAAGGCCCAGGGCCAAGAGCGCCAGGTCCCGCAAGAAGAATGTCGCTCCCGGCCTGCCGCTCCCGGCACCGAAGCACCCGCAGTCGAAGTCAAGCCCTCGGGCGAGGGCCAAGGCGGTGACGGCCATGAAGAGCGTCAGCATGAGCGAGAGGATTAGCGCCCCGGCTCTCCGGAAGTTTCCGGGGCCGAGAATTGTCGCCATGCCGGCCCAGAGCTCCAACCAGGGGAGGGCGATCGCGGCGGGGTGCGTAATGATTGCAGGGAGGACGGCGTAGGAGCGCACGGCGAACAGCGTCCCCGCCGGGTCCTGGAGCTTCAGTACGGCGGCCCAGACGAAGGCGCCTCCCAGGATCAGGGACGCGGCCAGCTCAAGGGCGAGTGCTGTTTTGCTTCGGGAAAGCTGCGGGCCGAAAAGGGCCGCAATTAGGCTCCTGTGCGGCACGGGGGATACTGGAGAAGGTGAGTTGCCGTCTACCGGGGAGTTCACAGTATCGGGGCCGGTCACGGACGCCAGCTGGTTTTCGGACACCATCGGGGATTCAGCCGTCACCGTGAGTCTCCTCGACCGCTCTTCCCGAGTCCAGCCAGCCGTCGAAGCCAGGCGTGAAGACATGGACGTTTAAGCGTCCCACCTGAGCAAGGAGGTCAGCAAGCCTGCCTGCGAGGGGGCACAGCGGCTCGGAGCAATAGGCTATCACGGTCGCGTCCGCTGGGATCGAGGCCATGAGGCTCAAGGCGTCCCTGTCCCCCCGTTCAAGGCTGTCTGCGGGCAGGCTCAAGGCTCCCGGGATCCGGCCTAAGGCGTAGAGTTCGGGGATCCTGGCGTCCAGAATGACGGCTCCGGGGGTGCTTATAAAGGCCTCCAGCTGACCGAAATCGGAGAAGGCTTTCCAGGCGGCTCCGGGGGTGGGGACAACTGAGGCCGTGTGCCTGTCAGGGAATATGCCCCAGTCAGCCAAAGCCGAAAAGCCAGCCAACAAGAAGATGATAGTGGCGGCCAGCAGGATCTCCGGTCCAAGGACGCGGTCCGGCGCCTCGGAAGGGCAGGGGAGGGGTGCCTGTGCAGTGGCAGGCGCTGGGAATGGGATCACGTTGCTCATGGTTGCCATTATAACCCTAAACAGAGGTGTGAGTATCCGGAAACAAGGCGCGCAGTTTCATCGAGATATCCGAAGGGCGCATCCGCGTCGGTGACGGGCTTTGAGCTGGCGGGCAAGAGGTTTCGGCTGCAGGAGCGGCTTGCGGATGGATATCCCAGGCCTGCCGGATCTTCAGGATCCCTCCCTGACAGGCAAGGTTGTGCCTGTTTAGGACCTGTCATGGCGAACGATGTTACGCCAGGAGCTCGCGTTCCGGGAAATCGTGCCCTCTGGCGGAAATCTGTGCACGTCGACGGAGGTTGAGCTTCGGGTCGGAGGCAATGCCCCCGAGCCCGGCAGGGATTCCGTGACAAGACGGATTACCGCGTGAGGCTTCGGGAACAGGTTTCGGATCAAGGGCCGAACGGTCGGATGTTTAAGTGTCAAAATGAGAAGTGTTGACGAGTTTTCCTAAGTCGCCAGAATGTCATTGCTATTTCGCTTGCCACCGCTGTGCGGTAGCCAGGGCCGGGTCGGATAGGTGTGGATTGGATGGTTGATTCAGTCAGTCCTTGGGAGGAAATGGATAAAGTCGCTCAACGACTGGTGCTGCTGCTGCTGCTGATGATGCTGATGATGATGATGATGCTGATGATGATGCTGATGATGATGCTGCTGCTGCTGCTGATGATGATGATGATGATGATGATGATGATGATGATGATGATGATGATGATGATGATGAT
>JAISFS010000247.1 GCA_031263485.1 Deltaproteobacteria bacterium
GGGCACAGCGACAAGCCTTACGATCGCGGGCTTCACCTGGCTAATGACGGTCGCTCCGGCCCCCTTCCCCTCGCATCCCCCAGCCTGAGGCGGCTCCGGGACGGCAGACCGCGCCGACCCCGCCCGGACCGCGGTCGCGCAGGCCCTGTCTGCCGCCAGGGAATCGAACTCTCCCATGACGAACCGCCTCGAAAATGCCGCGCTGAAGTCGTTCTCGAGCGGGGACATGTCGCGGTCGGACAACGGCTTGGGGGCTTTCAGGAGGCGGATTACGGCGGCCGCCAGGGGGACGCGGCCCGCCCAGTCCGGGCAGACGTCCGGCAACGCGTCCAGCGACATGGCCAGATCGCGGGCGACAGACGCGTCCCTGCGCGATCCGTCCGCGGCCAACGCTCCCGCGAGGGTGCCCAGGACGTGCGCGGCGGCTTTCAAGGGACCGGATGCGGTCAAGGGTTCCAGGGCGTCCAGAGCCTCCGAGTAAATGGTCCCGGCCCGCACCGCCCACGCTTCCGCGTGCCCGAGGCAGAAGTCGGCGAAGGCGCGGCCCTTCATGGTGACGGCCTCGGAGAGGCGCGGGATGCCCGCGCCCGCGGAAGTGCCGGCCAGTTCCGCTATCGCGGGGAGGAGGCTGTCCAGCCCTGACTCGAACTCCTCCCAGATCCCGCCTATTGCCCCCGCCGCGCCGAAGAAGGCCGCGAGCCCACCCGGACGCCCGTCCGCAGCTAGCGTGTCCAGGGCCTCCCTGACCAGTACCAGGCCGGATTCCGCGGCCCCCGCGCCGAGCGGGCCGCGGCCAGCGAGGAGCGCCTTGGCCCTGGATGCCCACGCAACATCGATCGCCGCGAGGCCTAGAGCCCCGGAGGCGGAGGGGACGGGCACGGCGTCCCGGGGCAACCTCACGGCTTCCTCCAGTGCCGCCCGCCCGGCGGCCCCGCAAACGCGACCGTCCCGCCTGAGCTCCAGAAGCGACATCAGGATGGCGCGCCAGCCGCCAGGGACAAGGGGCCCGGGATAAGGCCAGGCGAGCATCCGCACGAGCCAGGAGTCCGCAAGCGCGATGGCGTGCGGGAGGCTCGCCGCGACGGCGACCTCCAGGCAAGCCAGCGGCGACGTTCTGCCGCCCGCCTCACCGTCCAGAGCCCCTGGGAGGAAGGCCCGGGGAACCCTCCGCAGGGCCTCGCCAGCGAACTCCCGGACCGCTGCCGAAAGCCCCGGCACCTTGCCGCCGCCGGTCGCCGGGGCGTCCGGCTCCAGGCCGAAGTCCAAATCCTCCAAGAGCCGCACGGCGCAGCCGCGAGCCGCCACGGTCGCGGCTAGCCAGTCGGGTTCGTGGCCGTCCGGCGCCGACCGCTCAACGGCCGACGCGACCGGCGGGACTTCCGACCCGCGCACGGACAATGCCGGCACCCGCGGCGGCAGCTCCAGAGCGAGCCGCGGCCCGTCAGCCGGGAGCCTTAGCCCGCCGTGATTTCTTCGCCTTTCCTGAGATGTTCCGATCAAGTTTTCCATGGCTTATCTTCTCCGAGACGCGGGCGCCGCGCTTCGACGGTCGGGCGGCAGGCGCCCCCGAGGCAGCGTCCCTATACTGATTGAGATTAATTTTTATCAGGAAAGCTTGTCAACAAGGAAATATCATTGAATTATTTTCGCAAATTTTTATTCAGTCCTGCATAGCTTCGTATCCTGAATCTGTTTCGCGCCTGTTTCGGGGCCGTTTCGCGCGTTTCGCGTATTCACGAATTCGGCGCGTTTCACGCATTTACTAATTTTGCGCGTTTCGCGCGTTAAGCGCGTTTCTCCAGCCGATCATCGGCGCGGTCCGCCTTAACGCGCATGTGTTAAACGCCATGCTGACCTCACATCATTTTCATCCTGATTAAGTATCCGTCACTGTGTGACGGATCATGCGGCATGGAGGGGAGGCGTGGTATCTGGTATGGCTTCAGGGATGGTGCGGACGGGGAGTCTGTCCCGGCCCCATGGGCGGCCAAGTCCGCTGTCACGGGGGAGGCGGTCATAGTCCAGGTATCATGGGAAGGGCAGGTCTACCCGCCTATGAACTGATACCCGTTTCTTGAATTTGTTTTCGGATATGGCGTCAACTGAATGCCAAAAGATTCATGAGGTATATGTAAAAGTGTGACCCGAACTTCACGGAGACAACACACTTCTTGGTCAAAACAATGCCCATGAGGCATATGCGTTGACCACAGCGGCGATATCTCGCCCAGCCTAGAAGCGAGGTTCAATTTGTCTGGCTGTTATATGCCTTTGCCCATCTCTTCAGGCTCGGAAGGGCTTTTTTCACAGACCTCATTCATGGGCGATTATGCATAATATCTTGTCATTCTCGTCATCCACTCGGGGGGACAACGAATCGCCGCTGACTCGCACCTGGTCGGCTTGGCTGACACCCCACACTCAGGAATGCCCATTTCCATGGTCAATTCTGATTATTTTTGAACTTGCACCCTGTAAACTGACATATGCCGCAGGCCGATGCCACATACGATTTAACAAATGTGATATTGATCTTCAAAAAAAGAAATCATTGAACCATATCCAGATATCTCGATCTATGACAAAACCCGCTTCATGGCAATTCCGATGAAATTTGCCATCAATGGGGGGACAGCGTTTCCTACCTGCGCAAACTGCTGTGCCTGTGTACCAGAGAACACGAAGTGATCAGGAAAAGACTGAATCCTGGCGGCTTCGCGAACGGTGAAGGCTCGATCTTGTTCGTAGTGGAAGTATGCCCCCCAATGAGGGTCGCATTTTGTCAATATCGTCGAAGACAGCCCATCCGGATCGACCCTGCCATACCGCTTCGTATGATCTGATTTCCTTGCTCTCTTCATACCCCTGGGCAACAGGGACTCCGGTATATCTGTCCAGTTCCCGCCCGGCTTGATGTATTTCATCCGTTTCAAATTTACATCCGATAACCTTGATGCCTCGTGGTTGATGACGCCGATAGCCTTTTCTCTCGCCATCTCCTGGTATGGATGAGTCGGCATGGAAACGTATTCCTTGACCAAGGCGCCGCGCTCGCCATTGATTAACGCGGGAAGATCGCCTATCGCGTTACGGACAGTCACGAAATCCGGGGGAGAATCAGGTCCGGGAAATCGTATCAGCTTATGCCCGTTGAAAGTCGCGGCGAAATTGGGACGGATCGGAGCGCGGCATACCGGCTCGGGGAAAACCGACGGAGGGACCGCTCTGCCCCTCAAGCCGACGATAATAGTCCTCCAACGCATCTGCGGGACCCCGTAATACGCCGCCCCGAGAATCCTTACGTCGACGCCGTACCCCGAATCGGCCAGAGAATCCAGTATGGCTTTGAGCGTGGACCCCCTCTCGAATGAAACGAGTCCTGGGACGTTTTCAATCAAAATCGAACGGGGGGCGAAAACATCCACGAAGCGCAGGAATTCCCTGAACAGGTGATTTCTTTTGTCATTGACGCTCCGGATCGGCGCGTTGATGGAATAGCCTTGGCACGGCGGGCCTCCGGCAATCAAATCGATCTCTCCACGCCTCAGGCTCAATTCATCCATCAGCTTTCTGGCATCAATCCTTCTGATATCCGAAGTTTCAGCCTTTACGCCAGGATGGTTCCGCCTGTAAGTCAGGGCATAATCCGGGGAAATCTCATTCGAAAACAGGACTTGGTAGCCCGCCCGTGTCAAACCCTCCGACAGACCACCGGCCCCGGAAAACAGATCTATAAACTTTAATGGAGCGGCAGACATGTCCACCATCCAAGCCATGACAGTGATGTAACTACAAAAATCTTAACCATCTCGCCGATCACAGTATACCATAAGCTACAGCATCAATATGCTAACCTTAGATATCATCAAAATCTAATCTGCATCGGCAGAGCCTCTTAGCATTGATCTGGCTGATGAACATTATAAGCCTGCCGTGATCATCCGTGCAAGCCGTTAAAAAATTGAATTATTCCGCCACACATGCCGCATGAATAAGAAGTGTCACATGAACTTCACGAAGGCATCTCTCTTCTTAACTCCAAAAAGTGCCCCTTACTGATTTGCGATACCCCTTACTGATTTGCGATACCCCTCACTCTTTTGCAATACCCCTGCAGTTGAATTGGCATCGGTCGTTGACGTTGAAACGAGATTTCCCACATTTGACCTTGAGAGGTCAATTTGACCGGTTGGCGTCTGCCCCTGTCCCTCCACCCAGCACCCGGGTGCTGAAGGACTTTTTTGCAGACCTCGATTTTGCCGGGTGTACCCCGAATTTGCCGAGCCATCATGTTGGAATGGCCAAAAATACGGCGTCGTGCGCCAGGGCATCGACAACAAACGAACGTATCGTGGAACCGGCTAAAGGCCTCCGGCTAAACGGTCGCCTTCCGGAGCGCGTCGAAAAGCGTCTCCAGGGAGTAGGGCCTCTCGAGGAAGGATCTGTAAAGGGAGGGGGCCACGGACGCGGCCGAAGCCCTGGGGCCCACGAGGATCAGGGGCGGGGCCGCGTCCCTTCCTCCGGGCAGCCCGAACGCGAAGTCCAGGACTCCGGGGGTCTTCAGATCCGCGATGATCATGTCCGGGGAGGGCTCGTCCTCGAGGAGGCCCCGGACCTCCTCCGTGCCGCCCGCCGTCCGGACGGCCAGGAAGAAGTAGTTCAGGAACTCCAGGAGCGCGTCCCGCCCGGGGCTCGGAGGGGCCAGGACGACCGCCGTCCTGCCTCGGAAGGCCAGCTCCTCGTCCGTAGCCCGGGCCGGGGCGGCATCCCCCTTGGACCTGAAGCGGGCGGTGAACCGGAAGCTCGTGCCGCCGCCGGGGGCGGGCTCGTACCAGATCCTGCCGCCAAGAAGCTCCGCGGCCTTCCGCGCGAAGGCGAGCCCCAGCCCCGTGCCTCCGTGGCGCCTCGCGGCGGAGCCGTCGGCCTGGCTGAAGGCGGAAAACACCGACTCGTCCCCGCCGGGCGCGAGGCCCATGCCCGTGTCGCGCACGGTAAAGAGCACCGCCACCTCGTCCGCGCCGCCGGTCCGGCCGCCTTCGGCCATGAGCTCGCCCGCCTCCAACGATACGTAGCCTTCCTCCGTGAACTTCACCGCGTTGTCCGTGAGGCGATCCAGGACCTTCATGAGTAGCCGCGCGTCCCCGGAGAGGATCCTGGCGCGCGCGGGGGGGAGCTTCATGAAGAGCTCGACCCCCTTTGCCTCGGCGTCCGCGGCGCGCATGTCCAGCGCGGCCTTCAGGACCCCGTCGATCGTGAAGTCCGTCTGCTCGCTGACGACCTTGCCGGTGTCGATGGCCGAATAGTCCAGGATGTCGTGCATGACGGAGACCAGCCGCCTCGCCTCGCATTCCGCCTTCGCGAGCCGCCCGCGCTGGGGGCCGTCCGGGCAGTCCGCGAGCGCCATCCGGGTGAGCCCCAGGATGCCGTTCATGGGGGTCATGATCTCGTGGGACATGTTGGCCAGGAACTCGCTTTTGGCGGTGGCCGCCACCTCGGCCTGCTCCTTGGCCTCCCTCAGGGCCTCCTCGCTCCGCCTCTGGCGCCTGAGATCCCGGATGTAGGTGAGGAGGCAGTCCCTGCCCCGGAAGCGGATGGGAAGGTGCGTGAGCTCCGCGGGGACCGGGGAGCCGCCGCTGGCGGGAAGCTGGACCTCCTCGCGGACCGACTTCTCGAAGGCGGCCATCCTCAGCATCTCCGAGAGCCTGTCCGCGGTGAACCCGAAGCGCTCGGGAGCGTCGGCGAACTCCTCTCGTCCGTCCACGCCCAGGAGCTTCAGGGTCATCGGGCTCACGAGCTCCACCGCCTCCCTGCGCCAGACGACGTAGCCGTCCAAAGACGCCATGAAGACCGCCCGCATGACCTCCTCCAGGTCCCTCTTGCCGGCCGCCGCCTCCTCCAGCTCGTTGGTCTGGCGGTAAAGGTCCCCCAGGCGGCTGCTGAAGCGGTCCAGAAGCCGCGCGACCGCCGCCACCTCGCGCACCCTGATGACCGGCGCCGGCGTGTCCAGGACGCCGTCCTGGATTTCAAGGAGCTTCCGGGAGGTCCACTTCAGGGGCCTGGTGACGAAAAGGTACAGGGCTGTGAAATCCAGCGCGACGAGGCAGACCAGGATCGAAAACGTCATGTAGGCGGTGCGGAGCGCCCTCCCCGAGGCGTCACCGATGGCCCCCAGGGCGCTCTCCACCGCCGCCTCGCCGCCCAGCCGCGTCTTGTCGCGCATGCTGTCCAGAAGCTGGTCGATCTCCAGCCACAGCTCGTTCAGCTCCAGGTTCCCGTCCTCGATGACCCTGAAGGCATCCTCCATGGCGTGTAGCGAGGAGTCGACGCCGCGCACGGACGCCGCCAGCACCCCCTGGCCGTAGGGCGAGAGGGACGGGCTTATGCGGTCGCAGAGCACCTGCACGTCCCGGATGTGCCGCTGGAAGGCCAGGGAGACTTCCCGATACGATCTGGCGGCGAACTCCTCCCTGGGCGAGACGAAGAAGTCCAGGAACAGCCCGAAGGCCGCCTGCCGCTCCTGGGGGGTCCTGAGGTACGGGGCAAGCCCCTCCAGTCCCTGGAGGTAGATGACGGAATTGGTCCCGATGCTCTCCCGCTCCTTGTCCAGGCCCGTCCGGACGCGCACCATGGCGTCTATGAGCCTGGAGACCCTGAGGGCGTCCTCGCGGAGGCTCTCGGAGCTCAGGAACACCGTCTCGGCCACGATCTCCCGCGCGGAGAGCCGCGCCTCGCGTCTGCTCCTGGGGGTGCGGGAGATGTAGGCCGCCTCCGCGAAGCGCCGGAGGTTCTCGATGCCCAGGAGCGCCTTCTGGGAGTCCACGAGCTCGGGGAGGCTCGCCGCGGAGATGGCCGTGACCCGCTCGCGCACGGACTTCATGTCCGAGACCACGACCGCCCCGGTCCCCAGGACGAAACAGGTGAGGATCAGGAACATGAGACCCATGGACTGGGAAAATCCCGCCTCGAAGCGGTGCCGCTCCCCTTCCGTTCCCCTGGGTGATCGGGAACCCGTCAAGCGTCCCCCCCCCGGACATGCGTCCCCCCGCCGTCAGGCCGGGGGCCGGGCGGCGTCCGGCGCCCGGCAGGATTCGCGGCGCACGGAGCCGGCTTCCAGGCCGGCAGCGGAGCGCCGCTTCAATGTAAAGTTCGGCACAGCCCCTCGCCCCGCCGGTTTCTGAAGTCCTAAGATCCAGCGGGGCTCCGGCCCTGACAACTCAAGCTCCGGCGACCCGGAGCCCAGCAGGCCCATGTCCCCGCCGAGAACGAGGCAGGTCATCGGCCTCAGACGAACGCGGCCCCGAAGGCGGCCGGGCTCACGCGAACTCGATCCGGCTCCGCCGACCGGGGCGGCCCGGAGCCTTCAGTACACGCTGAAGGAGAAGTACCTCCGGTTGATCTCGTCGTAGACGCCGTTCTGGCGGATCCGCTGGATGGCGGCGTTGATCCCGGCGGTGAGCGTCGGGAGCTTCTTGTTCACTATCATGCGCGCCTCGGTTTCCAGCGGGAGCGGGTCGCCCGCGACGTCGAAGCCCTCGCCCTCATCGGATCTGACGAAGGCGAAGGCCGGAAGCCCGTCCACCAGGCCCAGGTCGCAATCCCCGGCGCGCAACGCCGCCACGACGCCCCCGAACTCCTCGAAGACGGAGATCGCGGCCAGGGCCCCGTAACGGCTGGTAGCGTATTCGGCCTGGATGGTGTCCTTCTGGACGGCAATGCGCCTGCCCCTGAGGCTCTCGGGACTGACGTCGGAAAACGAGGTCCCGAACTGGATGAAGGTCGTGGTCGAGCGGAAGTACTTTTCGGTGAAGTCCACAAGCTCCAGCCTCGCCTCAGTGATGCCGTAGCCCGTCGCGCCCACGTCCAAGGCGCCCTCGGCTACCCGGGGCAGGATGTCCTGGAAGGGGGCGCCGACGAGCTCGCAACGGAGGCGCATGTCGGCGCACAGGGCGCGGACGATTTCCGCGTCGAAGCCCGTGAGCTTCCCGGTACGCTCGTCCCTGTACGAGAAGGGCGCGTAGTCCTCGTCCACCCCGAACAGGTAGCTCCGGGAGCGGTCCGGCACCGCCTGGGCCGCCGCCTCAACGTCCGGGAAGGCGGTTGCCAGCACGGCGACCGTCATCGCGACCGATGCCAGCGCCGCCAGCGCGGCGTGACCGGGAACGTGTCCGAAACACAAGGCTTCTCACCTCCTTCCGTAAGGGTGCCGCGGAAGCCCCGGCGGGGTACCGCCGCGACGGCGCCGCAGCCCGGAGAGCAAGGACCCGGACAGACGCATCATGGCCGATCGTTCAGATTGCCGACAACCCCGCGATTGTATAGTATTGCTTGGGCCCGATCAACTTTCCCCTTGCCGTCTTGCCGTCCGCTGTCTTGGAGTCTGCCGTCCGCGCTTGCAGTATCCCCGACCCCAGCCCCGTTCCCGCTGCGGCCCTACACGTTCATGGTGATTATCGACACCCCGGCGCATGAAACCTTTCAGGGCATCGCAATATGATACGTACCCAATGCCGTGATACCCAAGAAACGTTTCATGATAAAGGTTTGCGCTGAGAAAAAGCGAATGCCGTTCGGAATATGATGAGCGCGAATTCCGTTCAATAGGATGCGAAGACCCCCGCGAAAGTCTCGCGGGAGGGACGGGCCGCGAAAACAACCTCACAGGGGAACAGCGGAGCGGATGCCGCTCGGAAGACGGACGGAGCGAAACCGCTAAGGAAAATGGCAACCCTTTTGCCGCCTCTCGGCCTGGGAAACATCGAGCTCAGTGATAATTTTTTAGGGAGAGACACGGCGTCAGCGCCGCAAGGAAAGAAAACGAGGCGGGAAAGAGAAAGCGGCGAGAAAGCCGCACGGCAGGGAGAAGGCGGCGAGGAAGCCGCCCGGCGGGGAGAACGCGGCGAGGAAGCCGCACGGACGGCTCCTGACGCGGCGCCCGGGGGCAGGCGGGCCCGCGGAGCGGGCGCCGCG
>JAISFS010000269.1 GCA_031263485.1 Deltaproteobacteria bacterium
AATTCAGTGTCAAATGTCATATTCGGCAACCTTTCAACTTATTTGATAATATATATCAAAATAAGCTAATTTAACTCTCGCGTGGCAGGGAGGGGTTGCCCATCAGTCGACCCCATCTGGGCCATTCGCAAGTTAGTTGCCTTGCTCTCTCTTAAGTCATCAACAGAATTCGATATAATGCCTCTATGGAAGGTCTATGGGTTTTCCGCCACTCTGCTCGCCGCGATCTTGATCGCTATATTCGGCATACTGTACGCACAGAAAGGGACGGGCAGTCAGTCCCTGATGATGCCGGAGACGCTTCAGGCTCCGGCGGCTCAAGCGGTTCCTGCCTTGCAAGCCCCATCACCGCCTGTGGAAAAGCCTGACCAGGACGATCCCGCGAGCTTACCGACAGGAACGGCGGGAACGGGAGGGGCGATGGTACGTTGACCGTAACCAAGGATGCGGCTCGCCCGTCGGTCCGGGCCAGGAGCGGTCGGACTGGCGTGGACTGTCAAGGCCCGTTCAGGGCATCGGCAAGAGAGCGACCGGCACCGTGACTTGTCCTGCCGGAAGCGGGCGGTCGTAACTCGGACCATGCTCTGAGGCGCCCGAGGGCCGGGGAGGGGCTTTGCGCCTGCCCGGCGGCGAAAGCGAAACCAAGCCTGGCGCGGAGACGCCATCCTCTGAGGCTCTGAGCGCCTCCAGTCCCGATGCCTTCAGTGCAACGGCAAGGGCCTGGGTTAGGGCAGACCTTCGGGGAGAACGCGGCTGATGTGTGCGGTCTCTCCCGAATCGCGGGGCCGTTGAACCTGCGGGTGCCGCTACTGCCGATACCCGCACCGGGCGCGGACGGAGTAACCGAGATCGGCGCGTTCGGGTTGGCGGACTGCGGCGGCGCCTTTGTTGATTCCACTGCAAAAACCGTCCACCTCGACAGGGAAGCGGAACTTCATGGGGCCATCGCATTGGCATCCTGGCGCTAAAGCCTTAAACCAGCGCACATCTGCGCACCCTTTACCCAGATACTCGGCCCTCAAATGACTGCCAGGAGGTGAGGGAGGGGGTTTTGCAGTGGAATCTTTGTCCGGCGGGTATCGGTGCCGAGCGAGCACAGCGGTGACGGCATCGTGAAACTCCATCAGGAAGTCGTCGCGGCTTCCGGGCTGTCTCGCCAGCGTGCCGACAGAAAGACGGGCATGGCAGTCTTCATCCCGGACAGGCGCTCGCGTCAGCCAAGATCCAGCAATCGGTCGAGGCCATTCACGTTCGCAAGCTCATGGCGGACTCCAGTCGGGAGATCGCCGGATTGCCGAAGCAGACGGGTCCCGGTGGCGGACAGGGGGGTACGGGGCTTGTTTCCCGCCTCTCGCGGGAGTCGCCCTCGGTCGAGCAGGACCGTAAACTCTCGGTGCGTCTGCAACTCATCGCAGGGGAGACGTGCAACGCGAAGAACCTGACAGAAGGTGGATCCTGCCGGCGGAGTTCCGGGGTGCCCGCTTCCGCACGAAGGTGAAACACGCCGTCGACAAGGCGCCGAAGGGCGGCAGGGACGGCGAGAGCGTTCACCTCGCGGACCTCGACCGGTAACTCGCGCGCCGGAGCTGCAGGAAACCGGGGAGGTTGACGAGGCTCCTCGTCCCCTGGACCGGCGGGGACGTCTTCGTGCCGTACGACTTCCTCTCTCCCGCCCGTATGGACGCCAATGTCATCGCCGACGTCAACGTCAGCCTCATGGCCCACTTCGAGGTCGGGTCTGGAGGAGGGTCGGCCCTTCCGGTCCGCCCGGCCCGGGGAAGCCTCCCCGGAACCGCCCGCGGCCCCCGGGCCAGATGCGCGGGACCCGCCTCGCGCGTCCCCCGGGAAGATGGGGAATGGCAAGGGGAAATGCGCCGACTCCCGCAGGAAGTCCGAGGCGCCCATCGGCGGGAAGCGGTACATGGAGGACCGTCACTCCCGGCCGCAGGGAGGGAACCGCTGGATTCCAGGTGGTCGCAACTTTCCCGAGCTAAGGCGCCTGGCGTACTGAGTCATGACGCGGGTCAACTGTGCGAACGCCGTGCGGGGGAGCCCACGCATCCGTCGGCCCCGGCCCGGCCTGGTGGAGCATGGGCATGGCAAGATCCCGGAAGAGCTCTTTTCAGGTCTGTGAAGTACCCGGTACTCCGGTCCGCCCTCGGGGCGGCGGACGGCACGGCGCCCCAGGGCGCCCTGATCCCCGCGAACCGCCCGTTGCCCGGGCGGCCCCCCTGTCCGCGCCTGCCTTCCCGGCGCACTGTCCGCTTCGGTCGGGGCACCGTCCAGGAAGGCCCCCTCCACCCCGAGAGCGGCGGCTGCTACCCCTCCAGCCCGAGAGCGGCGGATGCTCCCCCTCCAGCCCGAGAGCGGCGGATGCTTGCCCCTCCAGCTCGAGAGCGGCGGATGCTCCCCCTCCAGCCCGCTTCCGGTCCTGACGGCGCGTTCCGCCTTCAGGAAGGAACCGTCCCTTTCGGCAGCCGGCCGCAAGACAGCCAACCCGCCAATTAAGGAAAACAAGGGCATATGGATGATGCGTTCGCAAAAAGTCCAAGGTACCTTTAAAAGGGGGAATACCTGCCCGCCTCCACCCGCCACTTACTCAGCTATCCGGGTGCCGTCTTGCGGAGTCGCCGGTCCGGGAACCGTGTGGCGGAGATGCC
>JAISFS010000287.1 GCA_031263485.1 Deltaproteobacteria bacterium
CTCGGCCTAGCGGCTCCGGACATCGGAACCCGGATGTCTGAGTGAGTGGCGGGTGGAGGCGGGTAGGTCTCACCCTTTAAGGATACTTTGGCCTTTTTGCGAACGCATCATGGATACGAGCTCCCATGGGCTTTTTTTGGCATAGCTCTTCCAGACGGACCGCATGAAGATCTCGGCGCCGTCATCGGGAAAGGCCATATTGGGGGTGCCTAACGTCGTGTAGTCCACGCCCTTGACGACATTTCCCTCGATAGGATCCTTAATCACCTCGTTTTTGCCGCGCCTGCTGAGTGCGAAATACACGGACCTCACGACCGGCCCGTATTTCCATGCCTCGATGGGGTCCTCGAAAAGGGGGACGTCGTAATAGGCCAGGTGCCATCCCTGGGCGAAGTAAAGAAGCTTCTGAAGCTTCAGGTGGGTGAGATCGCCGCTCTCCTTCCGATTCCTCTCGATGAACCAGTTCGCCACGGCAATCGCGGAATTTATGATCGTGACGCGTTTGAGGGCTTCCGTCATCTTCCACCTCCCAGGCATGAGGACGGGAACGGAGTGCCCTTTTCTTGTGCGCGGGGTCGCACGGGGACACAGATTCGTTTTACCGGTTTTCGTGTCGCTTTAGCAACACAAATGACACGGCGATTCGGCTCTTCAGGACTCGCGGCGGCCCGGACCAGACCCCGACCGGAGGGGGATCGCCCCGCCCCCGGTTCTTTCCCCAGGCTCCCGAAAAAGGGACGTCACGCGCCGATCGGGGCGAGGCCGGGAAAGCCCTCCCCCCTCCCCCCCACGGGGGGGGCCGCCGCAGGCGTCGCACCCCTTACAGGGCCGCCGCGAGCTCACGGAACAGGTCGTCCGACACAATCACCCTTAGCCCCATGGACACGATCCGCCCCCCGTCGACAACGAGGCCGAAACCCCCCTCCAGTGCAAGGAGTCACGCCTGCAGACGCTCCAGCGACGCCGGGAAGAGACACCCCGGCTCAGCCAGCCGCCAGGCCACGCAGGAACGTCCCATCCTGTTGTCCCGCACTCGCCGCTTCAGCGCCCCCGTCGCATCCGCCCGGCACAGCGTCTCCAGCACCCGCCGCCGGGGCACGTGACGCATCCGCGCCGCGATGTCCCTTCAGGAACGCCACGCCTGCGGCTCCCGGAGGAACAGCTGCCGAACACAGCCCTCCGCCCCCATCTCCGCATATGCCGCGGGCGAGGTCAGGCGCGCCTGCTGCACGACGGTCCGCTCCGCCGCGTCCGCCGCCCAGCCCGTGAGGCGCCCCCCGGGCCGGGGTCGGCAGCCGCTAGCTCCGCCACCGCGAAATGCGCGAGCGTCCAGGCCCGGTAGGCCACAGCCACCGGGTTGTACCGGAGATCGTTCAGAAGGCCGTCCAGAAGATCCTTCTCCATAGCACAGATCGTCCTCCCCGCCTGTTGTGGCATGGGGCGATCATCCCCCCCTTCCTGGGACCGGTCACCTCGACGGTTCGCCCCGGAAGACCGGACACCGAATCGAAGAAAACAAAGAATGCGGAGATTCTAACTTTGCATTATTGATTCCACTGCAAAAACCCCCCCCCTTCACCTCCTGGCAGTCATTTGAGGGCAGAGTGTCTGGGTAAAGGGCGCGCGGATGGGCGGTGATTTAAGGCCTAAGCGCAATGGTGCCAATGAGATGGCCGCATAGCGTTCCGCTTCTCTGTCGGTGGTGAGGGTTTTGGCAGCGGAATCGAGATTGGGGCAGGAAAGTCCCATAGAGCCTCCGGATGGAGCCTTCGCCGTAAACTGGAACACAAATGATATGCTTTTGAGGAGAGTGATCACCTGTCGTCATGCTGTAAATGCCTGATGTCGTGTGGCAGACAGGATTTTATGAGAAGGCAGAGGGGCCAGGCGGGGCGTCCGTTGGCGTGGCAAGGCGGGGCCGCCCTTGGGCGGGAGTGAAACAGGGTGAAAGGGGGAGAGTGGGGAAATGTTGAGCTCGTCGAGCAGGCGAACCAGAAGGCGGCTTACCGGATGTCGCTAAGGGCATCGGAAGCGCCGTCGCGAAGATCGTTGGCGGCAGCCGGAAGCCGCGTGCCGCGTCCCGGCATCGCGTGAGAGAAGACCGCGCTCTCCTTCATCCGCTTCCCGGAGAAGAGGTCGTAGGCGCACTGGTAGGACGCCACCGCTCTGGCGATCAGGGCGTCCTTCTCCGCCCGGTCGTCGAGGTCGTCGGCTTCAGGGGCGGGTGGCGGCCCGATCCGCGTCACTTCGACGCTCGCGTCGGGTTTGAGGACGGCCAGGCGGCTTTCGGTCCTGAAGCCCAGGAGCTGGTAGGTGGATATCCAGGCGCGCCCGGTCTCGAGGGTGAGCTCCCGCGCGTCCGTCCCGAAGAACTGGGAGAGGTACTCCCAGCCCAGGGCGGCAAGGAGCGTGGGGCCGACGTCTATCTGGCTCGCGAGCGGGGCTATCCTCTCGGGCTTGAAGAACTTCGGCCCGTACATCACGCAGACGATCCCGTATGCGTCCGGCGGCACCTCGGTCTTGCCCGCGATGGAGGACGGATGGTCGCCGACGAACACGAATACCGTGTCGGCGAACCATGCCTTGTCGCTGGCTTCGCGCACGTATTCGGACACGGCGTAGTCGGCGTAGCGCACCGCCGCCTCGCGCGTCCCCTGCCTCATGTCGATCCTCCCTTCAGGGAACGTGAAGGGCCGGTGGTTTGAGGTGGTGAGCAGCACCTGGTGGAAAGGCCGCCCGGAGGCGAAGCTCAGGTCGGCGAGTCTGAGGCTTTCGGAGTAGAGGTCCTCGTCGCACTGGCCCCAGGCGTTGGAGAAGCTCCGGTTCTCCCTGGAAAAGCCCAGCTTGTCCGTGACGCGGTAGCCGTTGGCGTCGAAGAAGGCGTTCATGTTGTCGAAGTAGCCCAGGCCCCCGTAGATGAAGTCCATGTCGTAACCCTTGCGGCGGAAAATGCTGCCCAGGCTGAAAAGGTCGCCGTTGTCCGGCCTCCGCACGATGGAGTTTCCGGGGGTGGGGGGGACGCTCAGCATCACCGCCTCTATCCCGCGGACGGTGCGTGTGCCGGTGGACATCATCCTGTCGAAGGACAGTCCGTGTTCGGCAAGGGCGCTCAACCCCGGCGTGAGCTCCCCGAGCCAGGAGCTCCCCATGCTCTCCATAAGGACTATGACGACGTTGGGTTTCGGGTCGCCGCCTTCGGTGCCGTCCGGGCGGTCCCGGCGAGTCGAGTCACCTGGACCAGCAATACCAAACGTAGCAGCCATACCAAACGTGCCAGTCTTGCCTGACGTGCCAGCCGGGGCCGATGAAGCAGCCGGGGTCGGCGAAGCAGCCGGGGTCGGCGAAGCAGACGAGGACGTTTCGCCCGCCGGGGCGACGCGGACCCGCGGGGACATCAGGCGGACAAGGTTTTCATCGTCAGGCTCCTGCCGGGCGAACGCGCCAGGTATCTCGCGGCGCATGATCCTGAAGGCCTCGCGGCTGTCCATCGTCAGGTAGAATGCCCTGTAGTCCAGCTGGTTGTTGAGATATGCCGAAAAGAGCTCGTAGATCCCGTTCTTGGCGTACTCGCTCCAGTACCTGTCGTGGCTTGAAGCGAAGGGGGTGAACAGGAGGTAGAAGGCGGCGGCCGCCGCGTAAAGTGCGCCGATGGCTCCGAAACGGCGGGCGAGGCGCGCCCTTTCGGATCGGTTGCCGTCCCGGCGGCCCAGGCCGGACGGTAGACCCCCGCGTATCCATTTCCAGCCGAGCGCCGTGCCGCCGCACGCGAGAAGCAAGACCGCCGCGAGGACTGGCCCCAGCGGGTACGACTCCACGGCGTTCCGCATGAGCTCGGTCGTGTAGACGAGGTAGTCGACCGCTATGAAGTTGAACCGGTGCCCGAACTCCTCCCAGAAGAAGAATTCCGCGAACGCCGCGAATGCGAAGAAGGCCGAAAACGCGAAGACCGCCGCGACCGACAGGAACTTCCCGAAGCGGCTGTAGAGGATACGGTCCGGCAGCAGAAGAACCGGCGTGGCCGGCGCCAGGATCGCGAAGGAAAGCGCGGCGCAGTCGTTCGCCGCCCCATTGGCGAGACCTGCCAGCATGTCCGCCGACAGGGGCAGATCTGAGCCGAAGGCCGCCTTGAGGGTAATCCTCAGGATGGCGTTCAGGGCGATGAAGATGATCGCGAGGCAGGCTACGAAACGGAGCCTGAAAGAGCCGTTTTCCGTTAACGCGTGAGACATGTCCTCTCCTGAGCTCGCGTCGGCCGTAATGATGGCGCTCGCGCTGTCCGGATGATAATGACTCATGCGTAATGGCGCCATGATCTTGGGTAACGGTCCGCGGCGCCGAGGTAACCGTAAGGTTACGCCGTCATGCGATGCAACGGATGGTCATGCCGGGTCAACCGTCCGTTACGTTCGACTCGAACGTAACGGGACGCCGGGCGGGACGTCCTGCGGACGTCGCTCTGATTCCGGAAGTAACGGATCGTCCGGGCAGGACGGTCTTCCGTAACTTCCGCATCGAGGATTTTTAGCGGGAAACGCCCTTGATAGGATGGCTACGGCGGCCAGGGCCAGGAACATGGTCGTGAGGGTGTGCGTGACGAAATGCTCTCCCCTCGCCATCTGGTAGGTCCCCATCCCCCAGCCCGCCGCCATCCCCGCGAAAAAAAGGAGCCTCTTGCCCCGCCGGCTTGCGGGCAGAAGGCTCAGCGCCATAAGCGCGAAGCCCCCGCTCGCGTGGCCTGCGGGAAAGCTCCTGCCCCCGGCGGGCTTCCCGAAACGTACGAGTTGCGAGACGAGGCCTACGTGCTCGTGACGGCCGCCGTAGGGGACCAGGTCGACGGGCCCGTAGATCCCGCTGTACGCCTTGCCGAGTCCCACTGCCGAAGGCACGATGGCGAGGGCCGCCGCCGCCAGCAGCGCAGGGCGCCGCCACGGGAGCAGTCGTTTCCGGCGGGGTCCTGCGAACGAGGCCCAAATGGCGATGACAAGGAGGGAAAAGCCGGTGCAGGCGATAAGGATCTTTGGCCCGGTATACAGCATCAGCTTGTGTCTCGCGTGGAAACTTCCCGAGATTGCCCAAGATCCACCCTGGAAAAACGGGCGCTGGGCGAATTCGTCGAAGGCGGGGACGCTTTCGAGCATCACGCAAAGCGCGGTCGCCAGGAGAAATACCAGCGGGCCTGATTTCCGTCTGTTGAGGAGCCTTTTCGTCATGATGCCCGTATTTCAATCCGTTGACTGAAATCACGGCATCATGCCGAATTTCAGGATGGCGTCCGGACGCGCAGGAGCAGGCCAACATTTCGGAAGTATGTCGCGTTTCAGGAAGCGATCAAAATCACCGTCTTCTGGCCAAATTCCCGTTGCGGTTCAATTTTCCTATATCAAGCTATTTTTCCGAGCTGAGGCCGAATCCCTGTCCTGGGGCCTAATTTCCCCTGCGGGCCAACTTTTCGATAATAGGCCCTATTGCCGAGCCGGGACTGATTCTGTCCGTTCCGAGTTCCCGCTACGGGTCAAATTACCGATATCAGGCCATATTTCCGAATCCGTTGCCGAATCCCGGTCCGCAGGCAGAATTTCCCGTCGGAGGCAGATTGCCGTCCACGGCCCAGGATTCAGATGACATGCCCTTTTTCCGCGGGAGACCGGATTTCCTGTCGCGGGCCTGTTTTCCGCAATAGGACCGGAGCATCGCCGTCCAGCAGAATATAGGACGATCGCATGGAAAGTCAACCGTCGGGACGGGACGGCGAGATTTCGGCCGTTAGGCTCCTTGCCGGGAATTGTCGGCGCGACAGGCAGGCCATGGCCGCCGTCCGTCCCGTCGCACGTGAGAGCGCCGTAACGGAATGCGGCATAAAGAAACGGTTTCGGGAAAAACCGATAGGTTTTCGGCAGCCTGACGTTGGAACGAAGTCGGACGGACGTGCGGAATTTCCCGCTACCGAGCCGATAGCCCGGTATCCGCAGACAACGGACCGTACGTCCAAAGCGGTTGGTCCGGCAAGGCGGTTCGGTCCGGCAAAGCGGTCCGGTCCGGCAAGGCGGTCCGGTCCGGCGGAACGCGTCCGCTTCGGTAGAAAAGCCGGTCGCCGGGGCAGACGGCGGTAATCATTCGTCGGGGTCCTCCTCGTATTCCGGAAGCGTCACCGTGACGCGCAGCCCGGGGGCGGCGTTCTCCGCGGCGATGTCCCCGCCGTGCTGGATGGCCGCCTCCCTGGCGAGCGCGAGTCCCAGGCCCACGCCGCCGCTTCCGCGCGATCTCGATCCGTCCACCCTGTAGAAGGCCCGGAAGATGTCCTCCAGCTCGCCGTCCGGGACTCCGGGCCCGAAATCCCTCACGCTAACGCGGATCACGCCGTCCTCAAGCGCGGCCTCGATCAGCACGTCCTTGCCGAGCGGGCCGTAAAAGACGGCGTTGGCGACGACGTTCCCCAGCATGCGCTCAAGCTGGGGGGCGTCGCCGAGGACGGGCAGGACGCCCTTGGCCTCCGCCTTCACCCGCTTTCCCGCAGCCTCGGCCTGGAAGGAGAAGTCCTCCGCTATCCCGCAGATCATCGCGCCCAGCTCCACCCTGCCGATGCCCGGGCGCACCGCGCCGTCCCTGGTCCGCTCGAGGAGCAGGGATATCGTCTCGGTCATCCTGCCCAGTTCCTTCTCGATGCGCCGGGTCATGTCCTTAAGCTCCCCGCCCTTGTCCCTGCGGGCGATGATGTCGGTCGCGACGGAGATCCTGGCCAAGGGCGAGCGCAACTCGTGGGATATGTCGGCCAGCAGACGCCGCTCGTTCTGGCGTTGGGCCGTTATCGTGTCTGCCATCTCGTTGAAGCTCCGCGAGAGGACGTCGAAGGCGTCCTTCCTGTTGCCCGTGACGTTCAGGCGGACCCCCATCCCGCCGCTGGCCAGGGCCCTCGACGCCCCCGCGATCCTGCCCAGCTTGCCCGTGATGATCCTGGAAAGCAGATAGCAGTAGGCCCAGGAGGGGAAGACGATGCTGGCGAACCACAGGGCGACCTCCTGCCAGAAGCGGTAGCTCGCTCCCAGCCCGGTCAGAAGCCTCTCCGCCAGCGGCTCGCCGACCATCTCCACCGTCATGACCTCGAGGGCGATGAACCCGACCAGCAGGCCGTACACCTTCCAGAACAGCGGCACCGCCTCCAGCCTGGATTTAAGTCGCCCCCAAGCGGTCTCCCGGCTTTCCGTCATCCCGAGTCACCCGTCATCCCTTCTCCTCGCGGTCAGTCATCCAAAGTCCCCCGCCATCCTGCACCTCCCGGCCATCAACCCGAGTCCCCCGTCAGCCCATAGGCCGCCACCACGTGCCCGTCCGTCATGTGGCGTGCCGGTCCGTGCCCGTCCGTCATGTGACGTGCCGGTCCGTGCCCGATAGCCATGTGGCGCGCCGGTCCGTGCCCGATAGCCATGCGGCGTGCCGGTCCGTGCCCGATAGCCATGCGGCGCGCCGGTCCGTGCCTGCAGGCCGTGTTGCCTCATTGCGGTTCATCGGCAAGGAGGTAGACGTAGCCTTCCCCCCTGACGGCCTTGATACGTTCCCCGCCGTCCTGCCGGGGCCCGAGCTTCCGTCTGAGGCGGCTCACCAGCATGTCAAGGCTGCGGTCGGCAGGGTATGGCAGATGCCCGAAGATGGACTTGTAAAGGAAATCTCTCCCCACGACCTCGCCCGTGTCCTGGACGAGGTGGCTCAGGAGCCGGAGCTCCGGCACGGTGAGCTCCTGCCGCCTGTCGCCCACGCTCACGCTCAAGGTCTTCCGGTCCAGGCACACGTCCCCGACGCGTTGCACGGAGTTGTCCGCCTGCCCCGGAGAGGCGCGGGTCGAGCGGCGCATCAGGGCGCGAAGCCTGGCCACGAGCTCCCGCGTGCTGAAGGGCTTGGGCAGGTAGTCGTCCGCCCCCATCTCGAGGCCCACCACCCGGTCGATCTCCTCGCCCCTGGCCGTGAGCATGATCACCGGCAGGGCGGCCGTGGCCTCTTCGGACCGCAGGTGCCGGAGCACCTCGAAGCCGTTCATGTCGGGGAGCATGACGTCCAGGATGAGGGCGTCGAAGCCCCCGGAGGCAAGTTCACGGAGGCCTTGTTCCGGCGTCGCGGCGTGTTCGCAGTCGAAGCCGTCCTCCGCCAGGTAGCTTTTGAGGAGCCCGGAGAGTTCTTCGTCGTCGTCGAGGATGAGGATGCGGGCCATCGGAGAATCCTGATAGGGTCGGAACCCCCGCCTTTCGATCGGCGGCGGGCGCTCCGGGGATTGGCTTTCGGTAGGCGGTTAAGGCCAGAGGGCCGTGACCTTCGGTCTGCGGCTTTTCAAACGTGTCGTGACCTTCGGTCTGCGGCTTCTTCCAAGAGGCCCGTGACTTCCGGTCTGTAGCTTTTCCTGAGGGGGCAAGGAGCTTCGGCCTGCGGCTTTCTCCAAGAGGGCCGGGACCTTCGGTCATCATCGAGGGGTAGGCCCGGTACTACGGTCAGCGCCGATGCTGGGGCCGGGACCTACAGTCAGGAGCAAGACATAAATCTTGGGCTTAGTTCAGCGATTTGAGGCGATGGATTGGGTCAGGGGCCGTAAGGAGCCGGTCACGCGAGAAGCAGAAGCGATCCCGAAGTCACGAGCAGGACTCCCGCGACGGTCCTGATGCCGACGGGTTCGCCCAGGAGGATGACGGCGAGGATGACCGTTAGCGCCACGCTCAGCTTGTCGATCACAGCCACCTTGGAGACGTCTCCAAGGTGAAGGGCCTTGAGGTAGAAGAGCCAGGACAGCCCCGTCGCGACCGCCGAAAGAAAGAGGAAGCCAAGCGAACCTGCGGGGACGGTGCGCAGCTCCTTGGCCGCGCCCGAGAAGAGGGCGATTCCCCAGACGAGGATCAGGACGAAGCTGACCCTGATGGCAACCGCCAGGTTCGGGTCTACGTCCTTCACGCCGATTTTCGAGAGAATCGCGGTCAGGGACGCGAACAGGGCCGCCAAGAGCGCGTATGTCGACCACATGTGTCCTCCACGGGCCCTCCCGCCGTTCCAAACGGAGCTTCGGCGGCCTCCGGAGGCCGATGGTTTGCGTTTGACTGCCCAGGTGACCATTATAGCCGGAAAGTCTGCCTTTCCGGGCGGATTTGCCCTGGAAGTGGTAACAGTTTGTAACCGGCAGACTGATCGAGGCGCGACGCCGCGGCGCTGGCCGAACGCGATACCTTGCCCGTCCCCGAACGGCTACGGCATCCCTCCTGGCCGCGCTGGGCCGTGACGCGGCCTGAGGGCGGCGCCACCGGCGGGATGCGCCTGGGCGGCACCCCTGTGGGCCAAGATGCCCCCGGGTGCCAGAAGGACGTTTCTGCCCCGCACGGAAACGCGGAGAACGGCGATACCCCTGGCCATCGTCAGTTCCGTCTAAGGTATACGGGGTTCGCAGGATTCCAAAGCCCGTCCGCCGGCCATGGCGGCCGCTCAAGTTAGATTCCACTGCAAAAACCTCCCTCACCTCCTGGCAGTCTTCAGAGGGCAAAGTGTCTGGATAAACGACGCGCAGATGGGCGGTGATTTTAGGCTTAAGCGCTAGGGAGCCGATGCGTAGGGAGCCGATGCGTAGAGAGCCGATGCGTAGGGAGCCGATGCGTAGGGAGCCGATGCGATGGTTGCATAGCGTTCCGTTTCCCTGTCGATGGGGAGGGGTTTTTCCAGTGGAATCAAGTTTGAGGCCGCCCCTGCCCTCCATGCGCCGCTGCCTCATGCCGGCTCCACGTCCCAACAGCGAATTGAGTCAAGCGGGATTCACGGGACGGCGTCTGATCCTCCAGACGCGTGAGCCTCTGCCCGTCTCATGTGGGATCTTGCGTCCGCTCTTAGGATCCATTAGGATTATCTGCGGTTCTGGATATCAGAGCAAAACGGTGCCGATGGATCGCGCGAAATCCTTGCGGTCGCTCCGGTCTCTCGCTCCATCACCCTTAACTTCCTGCCCCACGCCTCTTCCTGCCTCACGCCTCGAAAACGGCAATGGTTGCGGGATTGATTATCGACAGAGTCTGCCGTGACCAAATTGCGACAAAGATTCAGACATCCCGAAGCATTCTGTCAGGATAAACGACCAGAGGAGAACCGATGACCCAAGAAGGATTGCCCAGACTTCCGATCGGTCGGAAAGGTTTTGAAAAGTTGAGGCTCGACAAGGCCGTCTATGTCGACAAGACGAAGTATCTTCCGATGGTAAAGGAAGCAGGCAAATATGTCTTTTGCGCCCGTCCGCGAGGATTCGGCAAGTCGCTTACGGTCACGGCTCTCGATGCTTTCTGGTCTGGGAGGACAGATCTTTTTCAGGGACTCGCGGCCGAAAAAGCCATGACCTCCCCTGATTTCATGGCCCGTCCGGTTATCCGTCTCGACATGAGTGGCCCGGCCTACAGCGACAGCAAGACGGTTTTGGAAGAGAGAATCACGGGCTGCCTTGGAGTCAACGCCGAGCGGCACAAGGTCTCGCTGAGGGGGGCGGATTCGTCAGATGCCTTTCTCCGCCTTATCGAGGACATCCATGGGGCCAGCGGCAAGCGCGTCGTCATCCTGATCGACGAGTACGATGCCCCCGTCACCAGCATCATCCAGAGGGGTCGGTCGGAAGACAATAAGAGGCTGTTGAAACAGACATGGCGCGTCATGCAAAGTTTCTATAAACGGATCAAAATCGCCGATGAACACATCGAATCCGTCTTCGTCACCGGCGCCACCAAGTATTCCTGGATTGGAGAATCCTACCCTTTCCACTACCTGATCGACATATCACTGGAGCCTGAATTCGGGGCATTCATGGGTTTCACCCATGAAGAGCTGGAGAACGATTTCGAGGGCGTCATGGCCAAGACCGCCCAAGAGCTCGGGACGAGCGAAAAGGGTCTTTTGAGGACAATCAAGGCCCGTTACGACGGCTTTTCCTTCGACGGGAAGACCAGGCTATATAACCCTTTTTCCGTGCTTTCTTTCTTAGGGGCCCGGAAATTCGGAAACTTTTGGACTGAATCCGGTTCAAGCGATCACGTCAGGAAATTCATGAGGGACAATTGCCTTACGGCGGAACAGTTCCGGGGAAAGGTGGTGGACCGCGAATTCGCAAGGGATCCAGGCGGAATCGACCTCGCGACTCCGAAAGGATTCCTGTACCAGACTGGCTACCTGACCTTAAGATACAAAAGCAGAGGTAAATATGTCCTCGACTACCCAAACCTCGAGGTCCGTTCGTCCGTCTCCGCCATGTTCCTCGAGAACCTCAGCCACGGCGCCGCCTGGAACGACATCCGCAAGTACGGGAGGGATCTGACGCGGCATCTCGCCGGCGGCGACGTCGACGGCATGGTCGGAGTCTTCACGAGGCTCCTTTCCTCCATAATCTTCCATGACCATGCGGACGCGAACCGCGAGCCGCGAGACATGACCCTGGACGTCGGCGTTCCGGAGGCGGCGGGCGAGGGCTCTCCGACGGAGCCATCCCGCGAGACGCCCGAGTTCTTGGCCGAGAAGCTGCTCAGGACGTTGGGCGAGAGGTTTTACCGGTCCATCCTGCATGCGGGCCTTTGGATGGCCGGAGCTTCGGTGACCGCCGAGAAGGGCGAGAGCATGGAACGCTCTGACCTTGAGGCTGCTTATGGAAGACACCCGTACGTCATCGGGCTGAAGATGACGGATGACGTTGGAGGCGCCGACAAGGCGGTCAAGGCGGGAATGGTCCAGATGCGCGAGAAGGGTTGCGGACGGAGCCGCAAGGAGCCCATATTGGTGTCGCTGGCAATCGGCAGGAGGGAGAGGAACATCGTGGCCTGCCTCTTCAAAAAGGACGGGCAGGAAACGGCGGTCGAGATCAAGGCGGCGGGAAAGCTGTAGGGCGCCCGGGGTAGCGCCCTGGATCCACCCTCCCGGAAGGCGCCGCGGCGGCCGCGCGGGGGCCGGAATCCCTCCGTGCTCCGGGCACGTTTCCCGCCCGGCGGGTACCGCCACCTGCGGGCATCGCATCCTGCGGGCGACACCGCCTGGGCGAAGCTTCCGTAAACGGCACCGCCGTCCCGGCGGCGGCGTCCCGCCCGGCGCCAGTCTTCCGATGACGGCGTCCCGCCGGATGTCAGTCGACCCGCCTGCGGGAGTCGGCGGGAGCCTCTCCCAGCGGATGCGCTTCCTCCGGCGTCAGCTTTCCAGGCGCGCGAAAAAGTCCGGGTCGGGCGTCCTGAGTGCGACGTTCCGGAACGTCTCCAGGCCAGTGCCGCTCTCGTACATGAGCTCCGCGATGGCTGACGCGTCCAGGACGGTCATCCCGCCCGCGGCGCTCTTGTCGTGGGCCGCGGCAACGGCGTCCGCGCCGAAGGGAGCGAAAAGGAACGCTTCGGCGGCGCCCTGAGCGGCGGATACGGCCGCGAGCGCCGTCAGATCTTCGCGGCCGACGGGCGAGCCGGCCTTGACGCGGAATCTGGGGGGACCGGCGGACGGCGGGGCAAGGGTCACGGCAAGCCGGGCGGCGAGGGCCTCCAGGCGTTTCCCGTCCAGAAGGCGGACATGGCGGGATAGCCTGTTGAGCTCGATTTCCCTCGCGAGCCTCAAGGCCCTCTCGACCGCCTTCCAGGGGTCTTCGGGGGAGAGGCCGGCGCCTTTCGCGCAGGCGGGATTCATCCTTCGGGAGGCGAGGGTTCCCTTCCCGGCGATGGTCAGCCGGTAGCCTTCCCCTGACCGGATGATAAGGCCGTTGCGGACAAGGCGTTCCAGGACGGGACCCAAGGCGAGGCCCACCTGTCCCGCGAGGCCGGTTCGCACGGTCCTGCCCGCGCCCTTGTTGGCCAGGACTAAACGGGAAGCGGCGCCCTGGATGATCTGGGCTTCCGCGGCTCCGGGCCGGAGTTCGAGGATCGCGAGGGCGGCGGTCGTCATGGCGGCCCCCCTGATCGCGACCGCCATGCTCTCGCCCGGCTTGAACGGCCAGCCCGGCCAAGGATCGGGCTTTCCCGCCCCTGACGATCCGTCTCGGAAGGCAACGGCCGTGGAACTCAAGAGGGAGTTGGTCAGCTGTTCCGGCATCTCCGCCAGGGCCGCGCGCCCGATGTCCGTGATGCCGAAGGCCCCGTGTCCGACGTTCCGGGCGAGCCCAGCCTTCTTAAGGGAGGCGAACATGAGGCTCACCCTCTTGGCGAGCCACCCCGGGAAGTCGGGGGGCCTTGCGTCCCCGCGCGGCATGCCGGCCTGCTCCAGCATATCCGTGAGCGCCCGGAGGGTCTGCTTGGTATCGGCCTCGCCGAAGGCCCCCAGCACGTACAGGATGGCGGAGGTCAGCCGGGACAGCGTCGGAGGCTTCGCCCCGCCTGGGACGAAGGGCCAGCCAGGCCAGGGGGGCGCGGGCAGCTCGACCGGGGCCACGGGGAGCTCCCCGCGGCCCGCGGCCCTCAGGACGCGCGAGTCCGCGCGCTCCGGCGCGAGTGCCGCCACCGCCCTTCCGGTTGCGGTGAGCCTGTAGAGCCCGCTCGTCAACCGCTCCATGAGTCCCCGCTTGATGAATTTCCTTAACGAGTCCCTGACCGCGGCAGAAAGCATCCGCACGAATCCAGGGGACCGGGCCTCCGCGGGCGGCATGCCCGCCGCGATCAGGAGTTCCGCGACCGCCAGCGCGATGGGCCTCGTCTCCGCCACGGGGCGCCTACCCGCCAAAGCCAGGGCGGCGGCGGCGATCCTGTCCTGATCCGGAAGCCCGCCGCCGGGCGTCCACGACAGGAATGGCCAGCCCGGGCGCTCAGGCTTCCCGCCGTCCCCGGACTTGCCGTCTGCTGCCTCGAAGAGTGAGGTCCCGTAGCCCGCGGCCTCGCCGCCCGTCCCTTCGCGGCCTGCGGTCCTGTTGCCTGCGGCATCGCCGCCCGCCTCTTCGCGGCCTGCGGTCCTGTTGCCCGCGGCCAAGCCGTCCGCCGCCAAGCCGTCCGCCGCTCCTCCGCCTCCCGCCGCCTTGGGGCCGGTCGCCTTGGTGCCGGTCGCCGGACATCCCGCCGCTTCGGGGCCGAAGGCTTCCCCGCCGACGGCGCCATCGCCGTCCGAAATCCCCGGAGAGGCTGAAGCCGGTACCGGCGGCCTTGAGGCCGCGACCTCGGGGAGCTTCAGGGTGCCGGCGGCGAGACCGGAAAGGATGCGATCGCTCACGAGCTCCCGCCTTTCCGCTCGGATTCTTTCCCCCATCGGGGTCAGGCTGTACGTGCCGAAGTGCTCGTGCTTCAGAATCCCCGCCTTAGTGAGCCTTCTCAATGAGAGGTGGATCCGCGAGGACAGCCAGGTGTCGAAGCGGAGAGGGAGCGCGGACGGGGGCGGCATTCCGGCTTGGGCGATGAGCCCGGCTATCGTCTGGCGGAACTCGTGCGCCCTCGTGCCCGGAGCCGGCTCGGCCAAGGCCAGGATCGCGGCAGCGATCCTCGAGATTTCCGGGAGCCTGCCGCTTTCCGTGCCCAGGAATGGCCAGCCGGGCCGGAGACCGTGCGCGTCCGGCAAGATCCCCTCCCGCGCCGGGCCTTCAGGGGCGCGGCCCCCCTGCGCGGGCCCTTCCGTCGTCCGGCTTTCCGGGGCGCGGGAGGATATCTCCGAGAGCGTCTCGAGGCTTATCCTTTCCGGCATCCTGGCCCAGAGCCCGCGACCGGCATCCGTGAGGCGGTACACGCCCCGACTCAGGCGGTCCAAAATGCCCGTCTGCCTCAGATCCGCCATGCACAGGGAGATCTTCCCATTCAGCCAGGCCCCGAATTCGGGGGTTCCGACCGTCTCGGGCGGCATTTCCGCCTCGGCCAAGAGGGCGTCCAGGGCCCGGCGGATCTCGGACGACGCCGCCATGGACAGCCGACCCATCACCGCCAGGAGCGCGGCCCGGATCGTATCCCTGTCCGGGCGGCCCGCCGCCCCGTCTCGCCGGAACGGCCAGCCCGGCCGCGGGACCGAGGGCTGGCCGCCAGCGACGGTGCTGGCGGCCCTGCCTGAGGGCGCCGCCTCCGGGCCGCCCGGGCACTCTTTTCGACCGGCCGGGGCATCGCCGGCGATCGCCTTGAAGAACTCGGAGTCAACCCGCTCCGGCCATCGGGAAGCGGCTTCCCTGCCGGCGGGCGTTATCGCGTAGCTGCCTCTGGCGAGCCGCACGACGAGCCCCGCTTGCATGAGACGGGGGAATGCCGCGGTGATCCGTTCCCCGAGGCGTTTCATGAGCTCCGGGGCAAGGACGGCGTTGGCCGGCGTTCCCGCCTGGGCCATAAGCGAGATCAGGACCTCGCGGACCTGTTCCATCCAGGCGGCGCGGCACCCGTTGACGGTTGCCAGGACAGCGGCGGTGATCCGCGGGTTCTCAGGGATTCCTCCGGACGAGTCTCCGGGGAGGAAAGGCCAGCCCGGCCACGGCGGCGTCTGCCGGACTGGGCGTTCGGGCGTCCCCTGGGCGGATGATTCGGTCCCCTGCGTGGCGGGGCGTCCTGGCCTCCGGAATGGGGATGATTCGATCCTCTGCGTGGCGGGGCGTCCTGGCGTCCGCCGGGGGGATGGGGATGATTCGGGTGCCTCCGCCGAGGCGTCCGCGGGGGGATCCGGCGCCCTGCGACGCCGACGGCCCGGGGGCAACGGGGGATGTTGCACGACCGGGCGGCCCGCCGCAAGCGCCTCAAGGAAATCCCTGGAGAGTCTCGCGCGGCCTTCGGAGCGTATCTTCGACCCGGCTTCCGTGATCCTGAAGCCTTTCGAGTCCGCATCGACTAGCCCTGCCGCGAAAAGGCGCGCCGTGGAGGCGCGGGCGGCGTCCTGAAGCCGGAGCTTGAAGTCCGGGGACAGGAGGGCCGCTGGCGCGGTGCCCGCGTCCCTCAGGCGGGCTTCGAGGGCCTCCAAGACTTCCGGCACCCCCGCCGGCCGGCTGTCCGCGACTATCTCCAGGGCGGCGGCGGCGACGCGGGACCAGGCTGGGGGCCGGCCCGTTACGGCCAGTCTGGCGATGAAGGGCCACCCCCGCCGGCCGGTTCTGCCGTCGCCCGGGACCTTCACGGCTGCAGGGGCCCCCGCCGTGTCCGGTTCCGGGACGGAGCGCCCGAAATCTCGGGACGGGGTTCCCGGGGGCCAGGGATCCGACGCCGCAAGGACTTCGAGGCCTTTCTGGGTGGCCCGCCAGCGTCCGTCGGCGCGGCGCCCGGCCAGGGATGAGCGCCGGAGGCGCTCCAAAGCGGCGCGTACGCAGGCGGCCGTCGGGGCGGACGCGATGGCCGGGGATACCGACAGATCCGGCGTCCCGCTCCCCGGGCGGGGGCGCCGGAGCCTCGCGAGAGCCGAACTCTCGGTGATCCCGCCGGGCGCGGCGCAGAGCCGCAAGAGCCGGGCGAGGGCTTCACTGGGAAGCGCTTCACTCACGGGGCAACCCCTTGGCGGGCCGGCCGGCGGGGGACGTCCTGCCGCGTCCGGGGAGGGTCGCGAAGAAGCCGGGGACGGGCCGCTTGAGCTCCGCTGTCGCCGAAACCGTCACGCCGACGCCAAGGTCGCGCATGAGCCTGGCCACGGAGCGGGCATCGGTCGCCATCACGCGGGGGGAAAGCCGGGAAACTATTCCGGAGGCCTCCTCCGAGAGAGCGCCGTAAGCGAACAGGGCCCAGTCCCGATCCTGCGCGGCCTTCATGCCGGCGGCGAAGTCGGACAGCTCGGAGGCGGCCTCGGGGCCGTCGGCGGGGGTGAGCGCCCGGTACGGCATGACGACCAGGCCTTCCGCGGCGGCCGCGGCCCGGGCAAGCTCGCCCGCGAGCCGGCGGAAGCCTCCGGGGCTCAGAAGGAGGATCCTGCTTTCCATCTCGGAGATTTCCGCTTCGGCGAGCATCATTTCGGCCCTGTCGAGCTCCCTCAAGGCCCTCTTCATCCCGGCGGCCTCGATGGAGCTCGGGCTCCTGAGGAGCGCGTGGCCGTCCAGGGTCTGCGGATCGCCTTCGAGGACATGCCAGCCGTCGTCCGTGACCGCGTCTCCGGGGCCCCTGACGGGGGTCCGCCGACGGACGAGCCCGGCGGACGCGAGCCTGTCCAGGGCGACTCGGACCTTCTGGGAGAGCGCGGGATCGGCGGCCTGAGCCGGGCGGCCGGCCAGCCTTGATACGGGCTCGGCAAGCCTGCCCCGGAAGGCGAGTCCCGGCGAGGCGGCGTCGGCCAGCGCTTTCAGGACGAGGAGATTCAGCTCGTCCTCCGGAATGGGCGTCGGCACGCGCTGCGCGGCGGTCCGGGGCGGCGCGTCTCCTTGGGGCGCGGAACGGTCCTTTCGGGGGCGCCCGCGGCGGGGAGCCGGCCTATCCTTCGCGGCGAGGGTTTCCGCGCCTTCGGGGGTGATGGCGTAGGCCCCCTGGCCTATGTCGTCCAAAAGCCCGGAACGCGTCAGCGAGTCGCAGGCCATCAGGAGCCGGAGGCGCAGATCGGCGTCCGCCGCGGGGCTGGATTTCCCCGCCTGGCAGGGGTTGGGAAGCCCCATGAGGGCGAGGACAGGTTCCTTCAGGGAATCGGGCGAGACGGTCCCCGCCCGGCCGGCCAGCGTCAGCACGGGGTCGAGGAAGTCGGACAGCGGCACTCGGATATCGGACATCGGCGGCAAGCCCGTTGGGCGGCGCCGCGGCGCCGCTTCAGGATTCGGACGTTACGGGGTGCAGGTCGCGGACGGCGGGTTACCCCTGACCTTCAACGGTGCGCGGACGGCTTTCCCCCGCGCACGGACGCCGCAAATTATACGGGATCCGGCGGCGGTTTGCAAACGTTCGGAAAGGCACGGACGGAGTCAACGACGCATACGCCGGGGGTGTAAGGCACTGCGGGAACGGGCTGCACGGCCTGAAAGACACGGCGGCCAGGACCATCGCGAACGGCTTGGACGTCAAGGTTCGCGCGAGCGGAACGCGTTGCCGATCGGCAAGGACGTCTCCTGCGGCACGGGCGCCGCGAAGGTCACGGACGGCATGGACGCGTCAGACGGCATGGGCACGGGCACGGGAAAGGCACGAACGGCATGGACTTCACGAAGGGCACGAACTTTATGGACGCTTCAGACGTAATGGGCATCGTGAATGGCACGAACGGTTCTCACGTCTTGGACGCCGATGGGCTCTTGAGCGGCGGGACCGAGCCGATCAGCGGATCGGACGGCCCCCAAGCGGGAAGAAGGCGAAACGGCTTATCCGCAGGCCGCCCGGCGGCGCGACGCGCAGGCGCGGTTGCCGGTGCTCAGGGCTAATCCGTGCGGCAGTCGACGGAGACGGAAGCCCGCAGTCCTGGCCCCTGTTTCCGATCGCCCCGCGCCCTTGCCGGGAAAATCGCGATGGTCCGTGCATGAAATTTAGTTGACGTTAACGATGTCCCGCAGACGTCTCAGGCGGAATGCCCGGGCCCTTACGGTCGACCGAGGTTCGGCTTGCTTTCGGTTTCACGCGCGGCACGGGCACGAAGGTTTTGGCCGAGGGAACCTTTCGGCGGGACCTGTTTTCACGGGACTAAGCTACATGCGCCAAAAGGAAAAGAGACGAGAAGGAACCGGCGATGTCCCGGATACCCTTTGCGGGGCGCGGAGCCGGCAGTTTACGCGTTAAGGCGATGGCCGGGACGTCTCTGCCTCCTCCCGTTCCCTCGGCCCCGCCAAACTGAATTTTCGCGGCCCATCGACATCGTCGTCGCAGATGCTGTCATCATCGTCGCGCCCGTCGTCTCCCGTCCCCCCCGACGTTAAGTCGGCATGACGAGGACTAAGACGACGTGAGGCGGAAGCGGGTGCGGCGCGGATGGAGGTTCAACGGATGGGAAAGTGGGAAAATCAGAAGAAAATATGACGCAAATATGGCGTAAAGGGCAGTGAAGGCGGAATCGATCGGGCGGAATTGCGGCAGAAAGCCTGCGGCTCACGCGCCTTCTGCGCGGCTTCGCTTCTTTGCCGTCCGGTAGCGGGCGGGGCGGATCCCGGAGGTGCGGTCGGGAGGCCGTTTCTGACTAGTCCTTCCAAAAGGAGCTAAGTGATGATAAAATAGGCCCTCTTTGATTTTTTTTGACGGACGGGGACGAGGGGGCCGGAGTGCCCCCTGCCCGCATGCGCCGGGCCTTTGGCATCGGCGGGAAGGGGGAAGATGGATCCGGGCGAGAAGAAGCTCCTGGACGCGCTCATCAGGGTCTGCGACGATCTGGCCTGGGACCGCAAGACGGATCCGGACGAGCTCTTCGAGCTCACCCGGTCGAGTCCCGGCGGCGAGGAGTTCTCGCGCCTGGCTGAGGCCTTCGGCATGATGCTGGTCAAGCTCGAGGCCAGGGCCATGGAGCGCGACAACCTTGTGGAGGAGCTGAAGGGACGCATGCAGGAGCTGGAGGTGGCCCGGGAGATGCTCGCCAGGCGCAACGACTTCCTGCAGCGCACGGTCTCAGAGACGTGGAACAGGCCTTTCCTGGGCAAGTCCCCGGTCGTGGAGAGGGTGGTGAAGACCGCCCTCTCAATGGCCCAGAGGCCGATCAACACCATGATCCTCGGGCCCACGGGGAGCGGCAAGGAGGTCATGGCCAAGATGATCTTCTTCAACTCCCCGCGCCGGGAGAGGGAGTTCGTGGCGGTCAACTGCACGGCCATCCCAGACACCCTCTTCGAGAGCGAGATGTTCGGCATCGAGAAGGGGGTCGCCACCGGGGTCAGCCAGCGCAAGGGCCTCATCGAGGAGTCCAGCGGCGGGACGCTCTTCCTGGACGAGGTGGGGGACATGGCCCCGGAGAACCAGGCCAAGCTCCTGAGGGTCCTGGAGGAGCGGGAGGTCATGCACGTCGGTGGCCACAAGCCCATCCCGGTGGATCTCCATGTCATCTCCGCCACCAACACCGACATCCGCGAGGCGGTCAAGGCCCGGCGTTTCCGGGAGGATCTCTACTACCGCCTGAACGTGCTCGAGCTGGTTCTCCCTCCGCTCTGCGAGCGCGGGGACGACGTTCTCCTGTTGGCCCGGGACTTCCTCCAGAAGCACGCCGCCCGCCTGGGGCGGGCGCGCATGACCCTCTCCCCCGCCGTGGACGCCCAGCTCATGCTTTACCCCTGGCCCGGCAACGTCCGCGAGCTCAACAACGAGATGGAGCGCTCGGCCTCGCTCGCCCCCGAGCTGACGGTGAAGAAGGAGGACCTCTCGGAGAGGATCCGCTCCTGGACCCCGCCGCCTCCGCCTGTCGCGGTTCATGCCCCCGTCCGGGCCGCTGGCCCTGCCGGGCTTCCGCCGGGAGGGTCAGCCCTGTCCGGTGACCGCCTGACTGGCCAGGACGGGACCCTTGACTGGGGCGCCGCCACCGATCCGGAGTCGACGGAAGGGCAGGACGCGCAGGCGCACCCGAACTTCGCCGGGCACGCCGACTGGGCGGGGCCGAGGCATACTGACAAGACGATCCTGGAGGCCCTGGCCGTGAGCGGCGGCAACAAGACGAAGGCCGCGAAGCTCTTGGGCCTTACCCGGGAGGGCCTCCGCAAGCGCCTCAAGAAGCTCGAGACGACGGAGGGAGGGGGAACGGACTGAGCCGCTTTCCGGCCTCCCCTCCGTCTGCCTCAGATCCCCGCGTCGGGCATGCCCAGAGTCCGCGCCGGCCACGCTCGGGACTTCCATCGGCATGCCCGGAGTCCGCGCTGACCATGCTCGTGACAGCCGTCGGCCACGCCAGGGAATTCCGGCGGCATGCCCGGAGTCCGCTCTGACCATGCTCGGGACAGCCGTCGGCCACGCCCGGGAATTCCGTCGGCATGCCCGGAGTCCGTGCTGGGCATGGTCAGGGGGACGCTTCGGCCGTGCACGGATTCCGTTTCGTTCGAGGTCAGGATCGCGTCTAACGTGCTCCGATCGCGCCCCGGCGTGCTCCGATCGCTCCCCGGCAAGCGGACGATGTTTCAGGCGGATTGGCTCGGCCATGCCGATGGCGGTCGCTGCAGGTCCTTTGAGCTTTCTGCCCAGAGTCTTTCCGGGCATCCGGGACAGGGGCCTTCCGCCGGGGGCGTTGACCGGGTGCGGGATTTTCTGACTCTGTGAGCCCTTGATGCAGGATTTACCGTCAGTCGGCGGGCCTCCATGCCGCCTTCCCTGTCTCCCGTTTCCACGATCCCCCCCGGGGCAGTTTTGACGGCCAGCCGCTCCCCTCTCACTACATTTCCTGGCTTTCCCGCTTCCCGCCAAGGCTTCATCCTCCGTCCGCCAACTTCCGAGCCCTGCTTTCCCGCCCTCCGAATCCGGTGACGTCTGCTCCGGTCGCGCCGATCGGGATCCCCCTCCTTCCAAATGGCTTAAGTCTTGCCGACAGACGTCCCATCCGCCGCCTGGAACCCGCCTGTGCGCCTTCGCCCGGAACCCGCCTGTGCGCCTCCGCCCGGAACCTGGCTGTGCGGTCGGTGCGCGCCGAGCCTCACGCTTGCTGTAACCTTGTCTGCACACCGTGCAGGCTATTTCCTGCCTATCCCGTCCCCAAACAGACTGAAATCGATCGTCCGGTCGTCTTCCGGAAGCCTCAAGTCAGCGCGGGAACGGTGTTTGAGCCGGACTGCCTCTTCTGGGCCGGATTTTGGCGCCGGGGTTGCAGTGAGTTTGGCAAGAACGGGGCTCCAAAGCCCCGGCCTTTCCTGAAGAGGGAGGACGGCCTCGTGCAGAAGACCATCGCCAGCCGCATGATGACCATGGAAGAGAGCATCCACGAACTAGACAGGAGATTCGCGAGGGTCATCCTGGAGCTCGAGCACCGGGTGAGGGCGTTGTGCCGCACCGGTCAGGATGCCGTCCCCGGCCCGTGCCCCGTGCCTTTCGCCTCCTCCGCGCTGGCGGCCATCGTGCTTCCGGGCCCGAGGCCCATCTAGCCCCTCCCGGCGGGCCCCGTCCCCGAGGCGGCCCGCGACTGTGACCTTGCCTTCACGCCGGTTCGTGAAGTCCTTCAAGCGGAGGCCGTTAGGGCCTCGGCAAAGCCAGCCCGGCAAAGCCGCGGCCCCGGTTCAAGCCCCTCGCCAATATGCCGGAAAAACCGGCGAAGCACCTTCCAATCGGCGGGCCTTCGGGCCCGCCGCCTGTTTCGAAGGGCTTTTTCGCTTCGAATGGCCTTTCCGCTGTCCCGGCCCGACCCGCTCGCCGGTTCCTCCTAAGGTCAGCATGTCGGCGGCCATCGGCGAGCCCCCGCATCCTTTCAGCTGTCCCATATTCCCAGAGTCCCTCGGGCATCGGGGCTTTGGGGGATTCCGGGAAACTTCATGACGACCGCATTTGCGTAGCCTCCGTTGTCATGCCTGAATCATCTCCAACGCGGTATGTTGCGTAACCTCCCTGCAACGGCTTCGGTTTTAAGATGCGCGCTATATCGGAACGTCTTTGGAGGAACTTTGCTTACCCCTGGACAACTGCGATAAGAGTCGAGCACATAAATGAAACTCAAATATTGATTCCACTGCAAAAACCCTCCACCTCGAAAGGGAAGCGGAACTTTATGCGGCCGTCGCATTGGCATCCTTGCGCTAAAGCCTTAAACCATTGCACAGCTGCGCACCCTTTACCCA
>JAISFS010000327.1 GCA_031263485.1 Deltaproteobacteria bacterium
CCCGGGTTCAGGTGCCTGGCATACGGACGGTATCATAACTGTACTTTCAATTTATAATCGTGTATAGTCAAACATAGTCGTTTATCTCAGTTTATTCATAACCGTTCAGCCCCCCCCACTCTGAGGTGACTTGCACGATGATTGCCCTAACTCTCTAGATCATGCGATCTTGAAGTGAGCCTTCTATAAACGGGGCGATAATACCGGTATCAGGCAGCGTCCCGCATCGGCACGGTTGATTCCGGCTTCGGCAGCCTTTGACTGATAAGAGTCGGCGTCCGGCCCTCTATGAGCATGCTGATGGCCTTGAAGGCGTTTATGCCGTTCCTCTCGCAGGACACGACGTAACCCCGCATCCGACAGAAGCCCCTTGCCATATCCTCCGCCCTGAAGCTGCCGAATACCTTCATGTGGACCTTGGGGATGCGAATGGGCTGCTCGGCCAATAATGCGACTGTTCGCATACTTGGCCGAGCAGGCCATCAGACACCTTGTCATAGACAGACATGTCACCCAGGGAGTTAGAAGCGAGAAGGGGGCGATCATGAAGGCTCGTCTGATGACCGTGCGCGCAACCTGCAGGAAGCGCGGACTCAGCCCTTTCCGTTACGTCATTGACTGCTTTGTCGCCTTGCTCGGTGGCGAGAAGGCCCCGTCCATGTTGACACAGGCTGACGACCGACCAGCGATCCGATAATTTCGGCTCAATGGATCCCACGATCCATTGAGCTTTTTCCAAGACTTTCAAAATATTTTGCCGGTGTCCCTGTAATATTTTCAAATAAATGCCAATATTTCATATTCCATAAGGATATTTCAAAAAATTTAAATTGATATGTATCATATTAAATTGAATCATGTTATGAGGCATAATCACTTCAATTCCTATGATTTACATACTGGCCAGAGAAAACATATGGAATGTCCACGATAATTTCACCGTAATTGGCTGGCAAGGTAACAGGCCAGCGGAACTCCAAAAACCAGCTCCGCAGCCTTTCTAAATATGTCGTCGTCGAGTTATCCATATAGATGATTAGGGGGTAAACGGTTACTGCAAAGATGGAAAAATATTCAATTGTTACAGCATGTTACAGGATTTCAACTCGGACTTCTGATGTGCCCGACGGCTTTCACCTGGCCCGACGGTGGCGCAGTACCCCGGACAGGACGCCAACCCCTCCGGGCGACCGCGTGCCAGAGGTTTCCATAGCGGCCAATCGCCCTCCGATTGCAGAAAGCCGCACAGACACCACTGGCCGACCGGCCAGACGCGCCGCCGCCTGTATCGACGCATCGCCCGTATCGGCCTCAGCCCCGCTTCACTCTGCCTGGCTCGCGATCGCATGTCCGCACACAGTGCGGCTAGCGACACCCAGCCTGAGGGCGACCGCCTACCCTCCGACCGGAAAACTTCGAAGGCTATCGAGCCTACCAGCTGAGGCGCATCCCGCACCGTCGTCATTGTCCCGCATCACGACAGACGATTTCCGACAGCCTCTTCCAGTGGACGGCCTGATCCCCTTCGTTCATCCGTCCGATCCGCGATGCGGCCCGCGTGCGCCGTCATCCGCCTCCAGTCAGCATGGACACCCGCATCGCGACGGTTGACATGCTACCTGTGCTCCGGCCTTCAGGTATGCCGATTACCAACGGAACCGTGCCGATGCTTCACCCCTTAATAATATTCAGCTTGCCGCATGCCGCTTGCCTTTTTTTGCCATTACGCCATTACGATCGGCTTCGCGAAATCCCCTCGGACGACTGAAGACCAGCATCGGACGCATTGTCGCGGATCTTATGCCACCCCGTCTGCGTTTCGGGCATGGAGCCGGACTGGCCTTGCACTGCCCCGCGATTCATGGTAAGTGTTACGATCAAACGGGCTAGGCCGGAAACGACCGGACATCGCCGGACTCTCGGCTTCCGCCCGATGTCTAAGCGCAATCCGGCGGACCGCATGTCCCCGAGAGTCGACTTGCGCCCGCCGATGTGACCTGGACGCCAGCCGGGCCGGTCGACGGGATCGGGCGGTCGCGAGTCCTGCCGGATCGGAGCTGACCTCCCGCCTCTACCGAACCTCCGGGCTCGTTCAGGGGTACCGCCGACGGCGAAGCCGCCCTTGAGCAGTCGAAGGCACGCGCATTATCATTCCACCTGGCATAAACCCAGGCCGTTCGTCCGTCGCCTGAACCGCGTCGGCCTTTGGGCGGGGCCCCGGCTTCCGGAACGGCCCTCCGATTCAAACCCTGCGGCAAGGTCCGCCACGATGCCGCCGGAGCGGCCTGCTGCCCGCTTCCCGCACGACTTAGGCCGTGCGGCACGAAAGGAGGCGTCGACTGTCCCCTTCGATGGTTCCCGGAGACATCGCACGCGCACATGACACGCATTCCGACCAAATACAGTTCAAGGATGCTCTTTTTCAACCTGCCCTTGGACATCGCCCGCACTTTCGACCAAATCAGCAAGAAAAAGGGGATAAAAGCGCTCGAGCGGCTACTGCGCTCCAAGGAGCTCGACAAGGGACCCGAGCATCCGGAAACGCTCGAAGCCGTGAACACCTTGGGCGGCCTCCTCGCCTCTACGGGCGACATGAAGGGCGCGGAGCTGATGTTCAGGAGGGCGCTCACGGGCAGGGAGAAGGCCCTGGGCGAGGACAGCCCCGATACCGAGATCGCCCTTTGCAACCTGGGCTGCATCCTGATGCAGTCGGGAGACTACCGCGGTTCTCTCGAGTACAACCTGAGGCTCTTGAAATGCCGCGAGAGGCGCCTCACCTCCAATCACTCCGGCGTAGCCTGCGCCTTGATCGACCTGGGCTTCGCGTACAAGGCCCTGCGCGAGCTCGATCAAGCGGAGGCCATGTACTCGCGGGCGGTCAAGATAGCCGAAAAGGTAATGCTCCCGGGATGCAACGATATCACGATAGCGCTTCACGGCTTGGCCGAAACCCTGATGGTCTTGCACCGGATCGAAGGCGTCCTGCCTCTCCTGAACCGCGCCGCGGAGAACCACCGCCTGAACCCGGACCCTTTCCCCCCCGTAACCGTCTTGCTCTATTCCACCCTGGGCTGGGCCCTTGAAATCTCCGGCGACTTGGAAGGTGCGCGGACCGCCTGGCGAACATCCCTGCGGGCGGCCGAACAGGACGGAACGCCCGACAGCCCCGACGCCATCTACATCGGGCTGTCACTGGGCCAATCCCTCGCCGAGGCCGGAGAGCCCGCGGAGGCCATAAGGCACCTCGGCAAGGCCGCATCCTGGTTCAGGGCGACCTTGGGACCCGAGCACCGCCGCACCGTCATGACTGAGCATCGCCTGGAAATCGCGACTCTCGCGCACTGGATTCATGACAAGGGAGCCCTTGAACTCATGAAACCCGAATTTTCGCCGGACGCCGTCGTAAAGGGACTGAAGAGGATAGGCGCCCCAAAACAGGTCAGGAACGGTTTTCTGGGCATACTTTGGCTGAATCCGCTTACCGGTGGTCCCGGCCTGCCCTATCCGGACGCGGATTCCCCTTTAGCCGGGATCTTGGCTGGCAGGACTCCCGGGGGGCCCGGCGCCGCTCCGGCCCAAGACCCGCCGCTCACGGCAGTCCGGAAGGCCTTGGCGATCCTCGCGTTCAGGAAAGGGGAGCTGAAACCCCATGAGGACACTGTTAAAGCCGAGGTGTCCTTGGGGAACGCCATACTGACGACGGGCAGGATTGCGGATGCGGCGGACGCTTACGCACGCGCCTGTGCCGCAGCCGTAAAATCCTTCGGCAACGACAGCCCGGCGGCACTGGGCGCCGAGTTCTGCTTTAGGGAAGCTCAGTTCCGGATACTCAGCTCCAAGCAGTCTTGAGCCCGCCCACGCGTCGGCCCAAGTCCCGGCTATACCGTCTTTGCCTGAAGAAGCCGATGGCGTGTCCGCCTTGAGGCATACGGCGGGACCCTCTATGCCCGTCCTGGATCGCCGAAGGTCCTGAACTGCGATACCCCGACCTCGAACCGTCCGCCACCGCACGGACTTAGCCTCCCCGAAGCGGCTCGCCTTACCCAAGAGTCGCCCTCGTATGACCAAGCAGCCGATCCGCTCCGGCGTGACCTGCGACCGAACCGCCTCGCCGCCACCTAAATCCGTCGCCGATCGAGACGCTTTTCCTTTTAATCTCCATATTTTTGCCATGCGCGCCCGGCTCGAGACAGTAAACTTAAGCGCGTCAACCGTTCCTCACGGAAGATACGACCGTCACGGCATCCCCTTTCCTGCGGCCCGCATCGTTCAGGCTGACCGCAAAGAGCAATCGCCTGATCGACTTCCCCCGGACAACAATCCGCATCGGGCCATCTCCTGGCGGAGGGCAGGATAGACGATGAGGAGGATGCCTATGAGGAATCCCGTGCCGCCGCCGTAAAATCCCCCGGTCCCCGCAGCCCAGCCGCCCTTGGTGCCGGGTACTGTCTCAGGATGGTCAACTATTTCAGGGCCGGCTCCCGGGCGAGGCAGTCCAGCCCGGATCCCTCCCGGGAACATGCCTGTCCCCAAGACCTCTCGTGGGGTGACCGGAATCAATGAAGTGACCGCACAAACATCACAAGGCACCAAGCAATTCTCTGCTCCCGCCTACCCCACTTCTCGCCTCAATTCCATGACTTGGGCACCAGCGGCACTAATCCCGCGCCTGTTTTTGCTTGCGACAAGTACGCTAGCCGACGCGGCGCGCGAAAATGCCGTTTGCCGCAAAAATCGCGCCTGCCTTGACTCCGGAGCGTCCTGGGCGGAACGGCGTACCGAAACCCAGGCTTGCGGCAGGACCTTTCCCTTGCCTTACGCCGTATAACTTGAAAGGAAGGCGCCGGAAGTCCGCATCAGGGAGCCGGAGCCGCACACACGCATGACAGACGAACCTATCGAATACTTCTCACGGATGTTTCGCTTCCACTTGCCTGCTAATGTCAGCACCCTTTTCGACGAAGGCAACATGATAGAGGCGATAAGGAAGCATAGGCCCGTCCTTGAAGCAACTGAGCGCGACCGCGGACCCGAGCACCCGGAAACGCTCGATGCCGTAAACACCATGGGCGGCCTCCTCGCCTATGTCGATGACTACGAGGGAGCGGAACGGATGTTCAGGAGGGCGCTCGCGGGACGGGAAAAGATCCTGGGTCCGGAACACCTCGATACGGAAGCCTCCCTCTGCAACCTGGGCTCAACCCTCTTGGGGGCGGACGACTTCCGGGGCTCCCTTGAACCCAACCTGCGGCTCTTGGATTTCCGCGAGAGGCACCTCCCGGAGGGACACCCTGGCATAGCCTGCGTCATGATAGACTTGGGGTTCGCCTACACGTCCCTGGGAGAGCTTGAAAAAGCTGAAACCATATGCTCGCGGGCGGTCGAGATTGCCGAAAAGGGAATGCCGCGGGGCCAACATGAAATCTCGTTGGCCTTGAAGGGCCTGGCCGAAACCCTGATAGCCTCGAAACGGACCGAAGACGCCCTGCCTCTCCTGACCCGGGCCCTGAAGAACCATAAATCGACCCCGAACCTCCCGCCCCTCAATGCCTTCACCCTTTACAACACGCTTGGCGACCATCTTAACGCCTGCGGCGACTCCGAGGAGGCACGGGAGGCCTGGCGCAACGCCTTGCGGGTTGCCGAGCAACACGGCATGTCCTGGAACCTCGAGGCCATCGAAACCGCGATTGCCCTGGGCACCTCCATGGTGCATTCGGGACAGCTCGCCAATGCCGTAAGCCTCCTCGGGAAGGCGGCCTCGAGGTCCAGGACGAACCTGGGGCCCGAGAACCCTCGCACCGTCATCGCCGAGTTTCACCTCGAATCCATCAGTTTCCTGTACTGGTTCCACCTGAAGGGACTCTCCAAACTGGATACGACCGGTCTTTCGGCGCGCGACATCATTAAGGAGCTGAAGAAGGCAGGGGTCCCAGAGCCAATGAGGCACTATTTTCTGGGAATGCAGTGGCTGAGGCCCAAATCCGGAGGTCCCGGCCTGCCGGAAAAGCCTGCGGGACCCCCTTCCGCAGGGATCGAAGCTAACTCGCCTCCCGGAGAACACCCCTCCGTTTCGGCTCATGGCACTCCGGGCGAAGCCGTCCGGAAGGCCCGGACGCTACTCGCTGCCAGGGAAAGGGAGCTGGGCCCCGGCCATGAGGACACCGTGAAAGCCAGGGTAGCCTTGGGCAACGCCCTCGTGTCAGAGGGCAGGATAGACGATGCGGACGATGCCTATGCGGACGCCCATGCCGCCGCCCTGAAATCACTCGGCCCCCGTAGCCCGGCAGCACTGGGCGCCGGGCAATGCCGGAGGACGGTGGCCTTCTTCAGAGCTCTGACCCGGATGCGGTAGCCCGACCGGATTTCACAGGGACCTGCGGCTTTACTGTGCTTTCCGTCACTTTCAGAGCCTTCACGGGCCTTCCCGGGCGATTCCGGAAAGCTTGATGAGAGAGGCAACGGGCAGGCCCCGATCAATCAGGCAATGTCTTCCGGACTCCCGCGACCGTCCGCCGGGAACGGGGCCAGTTGGCCAGACCGCCTTTCCAAGCCCCGGGAATCGCCTGCGGACACCGTGAACATCCAACTCGGATTCGGCGCGAAATCCCGTCTGGCTCGGCGCGAAATCCCGCCTGCCTTTCTCAGAAACTTCATTCCTGATCGCAGGGCCGGTGCCGTCCTTTCCACAGTAAACGGTGCCAAGTGGCAATATGGAGTCACGGCTTGCCTTTTACTTCCTTCATGACGACCCCTTCCGGCAACGACAGGAGGGCGCGTTTCGTCCCGCCGACTATGGCCGGGGGCACCCCGCGCGCATGACAGACGTCACCCCTCATTACTCCTCGTGAACGCCGATTTTTCCTTGCTCAACGATGTCCGCAGGCTTTTCAGCCAATTCAGGCTCGAGGAAGCCCTGTCCATGCTGAAGCCGCTGCTTGAGGCCTCTGA
>JAISFS010000334.1 GCA_031263485.1 Deltaproteobacteria bacterium
GACGCCGATGCGCCGGCGCAGGCGCGGCAATGTGCGCCGCTCGGCACGGACGATATCCGTGCCCTGGATGAAAAGCCGCCCCTGGCTCGGCCGGACGGCAAGGTAGATCATGCGCATCAGGCTCGTCTTGCCGGCGCCGGACGGCCCCATCAGCCAGCGAAATCCGCCCTCCGGGACATGGAAGGTGATGCCATGCAGCACCTCCGCCTGCGCCGTGCCGGAGCCGTAGCGCAGAGTGACGCCTTCAAGACGGATCATTGGTCTCCGGTCGATGTTTCGGGACGCGAATCGGCGGCAGGGGCGGCAATTCCTGAGGTCCAGGGCACAATGCGCCCTCCGAGTCCCAAGGGAGCGGATCGATGAAGAAAGTTTCGGGTTCAGTGCGCCGGGCAGGTTCCCGTACCCCGGGTAAGGCGGTCGCATTCTTCGGGATCGGCGGTTGCGGCGGCAGGATAATGGAGACCGTCGCGGGCGAAGGCAGGGAAAACGTCGTAAGATGCGTCCACGCCAGTACCGATCGGCAGGAGATCGCCCGCTCGCCCGCCCCGCTCAAGATCCTTCTGGGCCCCATGTCCTGCGGCGGGCGAGGCTGCGGAGGAGATCCGGACCGCGGCCGGCTCGCCGCGATGGAGTCCCTGGACGGGATGATGAGGTCCCTGGACGGGACCGGGCTCGTCGTCATCGCCGCCGGCATGGGCGGCGGGACAGGGACAGGATGCGCCCCCGTAGTGGCCAGGGCCTTGAGGGAAAGGGAACATCCCCCGATAGTCGTCGCGTTCGTGACGACCCCGTTCTCATGGGAACTGAATCGCCACGAGATCTCTGAAAGGGCGCTGGCCCGGCTTGCCGGGCACTGCTCTGGCATCGTGGCCTTCTCCAACGCGGCGACGGCAGCCGCCGTCCCCGAGGGCTCCTCCGTGGGACAGACGATGGAAGCGGTCAACCGGTTGCTCCGGAAAGCGTCCCTCGGGATAACGGCGCTCCTGACCGGGAGGCCGGGATATCCATGGAATTCGGGCAGGTGAGCACGGAGCTTTCGGGAGGCATGTCGGCCCAGGGGTTCGGAGGGGCATCGGCGGGACGCGGGGGCGCGGAAGCGGGGGTAAGGAAAACGGGTTATAGGGCGGACGGGGATCTTGGGCCGGGAAGCGTTCGGGCTTCGCGGCGCCCGGGTCGAGCGGAAAACGGCGTCGATCCGCGAACTTGAAGTATGCGCGAAAAGTGTGAATTGAACTTCGCCGAGACAACCATCCCATGCCTCAAACGATGTCCCTGACGTATCCGCCTCGGCCGCAGGGCGACATCCCCGTCAATTTGGCCAGAAAGTTCGGTTTGTCTGGTTGACAGAGCGTCCTTGCCCATTCCGTCAGGCTCGGGCGGCATTTTTCACGGACCTCAAATTTGATCCGGCGATGAAAACGGACGGCCCGGCATGTGCAGGTCGGACAAATTCGATCATGATCCGCCCTAATCGCGTCCCGGGCCGCGTTTCACGGCGGCAGCCTCAGCGAACGGCTGCGCCGGCGAAGGCCGCGCGCGAGGACCGGGGAGAAAAAAATTTGGATCCCCGCGGAATATCGCTTGACAGTCGGGTGTCCTTGCGGGATAATGCGAGTTAAGGGAAATAGCCGGCCGGAAACGGCCAAGAGCCGAGTGAATCAGGAACAGGACAGGGAAGTTTCGAGGATCTGCCCGACGTCGAGTCGGCCCTGCGCCCCGAGGAGAATGGACCCATGGAAGACGATTACGAATTCGTGCGTCCGGAAGGCGGACCGGCGGCGTTGGACCATGTGATCACGGTCCTGGGCATCGGCGGGTGCGGCAACAAGACCGTGGACCACATGATAAGCGTCTGCGGGGAGAACGGCATCAAGTACGTCTCCGCCAACTCGGATAAGAAAGACCTCCACGCCTCGCTTGCCCCGACCAAGATCCTTCTGGGCCCCAAGTCCCTCCGGGGCAGGGGCTGTGGAGCCGACCCCGAACTGGGCCGTGCCGCCACGGAGGAGGTCCTGGACGAGATCAAGAAGGCTTTGGCCGGGACCGAGCTCCTGTTCATCGCCGCCGGCATGGGCGGCGGGACGGGGAGCGGCGGCGCTCCCGTAGTGGCCCAGGCCATGAGCGCCATGGAAGATCCCCCGCTGGTCGTTTCCGTCGTGACGACGCCGTTTTCCTGGGAGCGGCAACGTCACAAGATTTCCGACAAGGTGGTGGCCGAGCTCACCCAGTGCAGCAACAGCATCATCACCGTCTCGAACGCGAAGATGGAGACCTTCATAGCCAAGGACGCGACCTTGCACCAGGCCATGGCCGCCGCCAACGAGATCCTCCAGAACGCGGTCCACGGGATCATCGAGCTTCTGGCCCTGGACGCCAGGATCCACCTCGACTTCGGGGACGTGAGCTCGGTGCTGTCCTGCCGCGGCCCTGCCCTCATGGGCTACGGCGAGGCTTCCGGCGACAGCCGCGCCAAGAAGGCCCTCCAGAACGCCATCACCTGCCCGCTCATGACGGACCATTCCATCCGGGGGGCGAGGAAGCTCATCGTGAACATCGTGACCGGCAACGATTTCACGATGGAAGAGTACAGCGTCATCATGAACGAGGCCACCAAGGAGGTCCATGAGGACGGGATGGTTTTCGGGGGCTGGGCCATCGACGACAAATTGGACGAGACCGGCGCCCTCCGGGTGACGGTCATCGCCACGGGCCTCTACAACGACGACGCCTGGGCAGTAAATGAGCCCTGGACCGGGCAGGCCCAGGTGCTCACGCCTGAAACAGAGGTGGTCGAGCTCGACACCATCGTAAACGATCAGGAACAGGAAGTTTTGCTCGAGCCCGTACAGCCCGCCCCCCCCCGCCAGACGGCTCCTCGTCCGGCCGCGCCTGCGGCGCCGCCCGTGCCGCGCGCTCAATACGCCGCGAAGCAGCAGGCCGCTTACGGAGTGCCTCAGCAGACCCCTTACGCGCCCGCGCCGCAGGCGCGGCCCCCGCGCGACCCCTCCGCAGGGGTCCTGGGCACCTCGCCCAGGCCCCGCAGGCCTGCGGGCCCGCTCAACGCCTCCTCCGGCCAGCCGCAGGCCGCGGTCACGCGCTACGAGTCGAACGCCGGCGTCGACCCGATGAACAAGGACATCGAGTTCTACGCCAAGCCCCCTTTCCTCCGGAACAAGGCCAGCTGACGGCTGAGGCCCTGTCCCCGGCACGGGTTTTGCGGCGGCATCCGCAAAAACAAAAGTCCATTCTGGCCCCCCGTTCTTACACCTCTTTTCTAGGCGGCGGGGCCAGATGGATTTTTTTTTCGATCGCCCCGGATCCGATATTCCGCTTCGGCCCGGCGCACGGCCTTCCGCCGATCCGGCATCGCGGGTCGGATTTTCGCATCGGCCCAGTCGTCAGGGCTCGCTTGACCCTTTCCGTCGCTTTTCGCCTTCCGCCGCTATTTACCGTCCATCTCGGCAATCGGGCGCGTCCGTCGTCATCCGATGATCTTCACGGCTTAGGCGCTTCCAGTTTAATTTTTTTAGTCCAAGGGCATGTTTCCGACCATTACGGGAAATTTGTCCTCTCGGGCCTCTCGGGTCTATCCGCACGGCGACCCCATTGCCGTCCGCTCCATCCGTCCAGCCCCTCTCATGCCGTTCATCCCGCTCCATCCGTCCTGTCCGTTCAGTCCCTTCCATCCGCTCGCCGAGTCGTCCCGCAACACCATCGCACGTGAGGAAGCCTTGACGTCCCCGTCACCCCCGGATCCCGCGAGGGCCCCGTGAAAAGCCAGGGGAGACCGCGCGCGGGAGGGTTCCGGCCCGGAAGGCCGACCCGCGGCGCGGGGCGGGGGGCATTCATCGAGCGCGGGCGCGCCGTAAAGGATCCTGGCGGACGCGTCTCGGTGGCGCTGGTCTGGCCCGGCGGCTACCGGGAGGGGATGTCTTCCTTGGGATTCATGTGGATCTACGCGATCCTGAACTCCAGGACTGACGCGCTTGCCGAAAGGGTCTTTCTGCCGGCGGATCCCAAAGAGCCAGTCAGATCGCTTGAGACGGGCAGGGAGCTTCCCGGCTTCGATCTGGTCGCGGGCTCGCTCTCCTGGGAAAACGACTACTGGATTTTCCTGGAGATCCTGCGCCGCGGAGGCATGGACCCCGAGCGGTCCGGGCGAGAGGCGCGCGGCGGGCCCGCGCGGCCTCTGGTGTGCGCGGGCGGGGTGGGCGTCTGGGCCAACCCCTGGGGGCTGTTTCCCTTCGCCGATCTGATCTTTTCCGGGGAAGGCGAAATCGCCTGGGAGGCGATAGCGGACGTCTGTTCCCGAAAGGGCTTCGCGGGGCTTGCTGCCGAAGAGCGGACGCGGATCCTCTCGGCAGCCGTGCCGGGATGCCTCGCTCCGGGGCTCCTCCCCCGCGAGCTGACCGGGTCCCTCGGTTCCGGCCCTCCCGCCGGTCCCGATGATCCCGTCGCCATGCTAAAGGCGCTGCGCGAATTCGCGCCGGTAGTCCCGCCGAGGCTTTCGTGGCCCTTCCCCGCCGAGGCCGAACCGCCGCGCTCGACCGTGTGGGCGCCTGGCGCGGGGTTTTCCGGGATGCGGCTGGTCGAGTTGAGCCGCGGCTGCCCGCACGGCTGCCGCTTCTGTCTGGCAGGCCAGCTCTATCTGCCCCACCGGCCATGGCCGGCGGACAGGATCATCGAGGCCCTGACCGCCCCCAACCCCTGGACCGGGGAGGACCCTTTCCCGGCGGACGCGCCTGCGGGCCTCGTGAGTCCCGCCGCGGCAGACCACCCGGAATTCGAGGGGATTCTCGAGGCGCTGGCCGCGACCGGGAGACGGGCGTCGTTTTCCTCCCTGCGGCTGTCGGCCTTAACCGAACGGGCGGCGAGGCTTTTGGGCGAAGCTGGCCTCAAGGGCGCGGCGGTGGCCCCGGAGGGAGGCACGGAAGCCTTGAGGGCCAGGGCCAACAAGAACCTCACGGACGATCGGATCATCGAGGGCGCGAGGATCCTGGCGGCGGCGGGGCTCAGGTCGGTCAAGCTTTATTTCATGTTCGGGCTTCCCGGGGAGACGGACGGGGATCTGGCGGCGGCCGCGGAGCTGGCCTTCCGCATCCGCCGCGAGCTGGGGGCCAAGGGCCGGGGGCCCGCGGTGGCCGCTTCCTTCTCGTGTTTCGTGCCCAAGCCCCACACCGCCTTCGAGGACGAGCCGCTCCTGGGGGAGCCAGAAATCCGCAGGCGCGGGGAGCTCCTGAAAAAGCTGCTCCCGCCTTCCAAAGGCGTGGAGCTAAGGCTTGAGCCCGCGCGCGCGGCCGTGATCGAAGGGGTAATCTCCCGCGGGGGCCCCGAGGCAGGCAGGCTGGTCCGGGCGCTTCTTGAGACTGGCGGGAGGCAGGGCCCGGCGTTGAAGCTGGCCGGCATAGATGGGCGGCTGTGGCTCTTCAGCCATCTGACCCCGGACAGCCCCAGGCCCTGGCGGGTCATCGCCCCGCCGGCGGGCATCATGCGTCTGGCAGACGAGTCGGAGAAGGCCAGGAGCGGGATCCAGACGCCGCCCTGCCCTCCGGGGGGAGGTTGCGGGATGTGCGGGGGTTGCGCGTATCTTGAAGGGAGATGAAACATCAGAAGGAAATTCCGGGTTGCGGCAGGCCGATGATGGTTGTAAGCAGACTGCATTCGATGACTTTTGGAGTTTAAGGGGATCGTTTGAGCCTCAATGAAGGGTTGGACAAGCTGCGGCGGAGCCCGTCCTTAAGGGCGGGGACAAATGGACCGGTACTGACGGAAGAGGCGGATCGATGCTGGCGGAAGAGGGCGGATCGATACTGGCGGAAGAGGGCGGGCCGGGACTGGCGGAGAGGGCGGGCCGGGACTGGCGGAGAGGGCGGACCGGGACTGGCGGAGAGGGCGGACCGGGACTGGCGGAGAGGGCGGATTGGGCCGATAGGGATGGGCGTAGACATGCGATAACAGGAAAACTGAAGTGTCGAGGTATCAAAGCGGAGGGTTGAGGCGCGGGCAGGTTAACGTGACTTGAGGCTCGACGTCATGCGGGTCACGGCTTTCGAAAATATGGGACGGGCCCGTCAGCGGGACTCTGGAAAGCGTCAGCGAGGGGCTCAAGCCGCGCCGCCCTTTCTATCAAAGCCCCGGGGTGGTATAATCGCACGTTGCGCCGGCTCACGCCGGTCGAATTCTGGAGGTCGCAATGCCGGGACCGGCGGCGCCTGCGCCGCGAAAAGAGCCGTTGGAGGAGGCGGGACGCCTTCTCCTCATCGGTTTCGAGGGGGACGACGCCTCCGAGGCCGCGAGCCTCGCGGAGGAGTACCGGCCTGCGGGCTTCGTGTTTTTTGCCCGCAACTATCCGGGCAGCCCGACGGCCTTGAAGGCGCTTCTGACGGAGATAGCGCAAAGGGCGTTCAAGGCCCTGAAGCGTCCGCCGCTTCTGGCGCTGGACCAGGAAGGGGGCACGGTCTCGCGCCTGCCTCTTGAGGAGACCGCGTTGCCCAGCGCCGCCGAGATGGCGGCCCTGGCACGGGACAAGGGCCTGGAGGCACTGGAGGAGCTCTCCTTCAGGGCGGGCAAGGCGCTCAGGCAGCTGGGCTTCAACTTCAACCTGGCCCCTGTCCTGGACGTCTCTTCGGAGGGCGCCTATATCGGGACCCGGAGCTTTTCGGCCTCTCCGGACGAGGTGTCCCGTTGCGCGACTGCCTTCTTCGCCGGCCAGAAGCGGGCGGGGCTCGTCACCTGCGGCAAGCATTTCCCGGGGCTCGGCCAGGCGAGCTCCGATCCCCACTCGGAGCTTCCGGTTGTGGCGGCGGATCTCAGGGCGGTCTGGGACAGGGATCTCAAGCCCTTCAGGGACCTGACAGTGAGGGGGATTCCCGCGATGATGACGACCCACGCGCTCTTCCGGGCGGTCGACCCCCTGTTGCCGGGGACGCTTTCCCCGCGCGTGGTGGACCTCCTCAAGCGCGACGTGGGCTTCAAGGGACTGGCGCTCACGGACGATTTGGAGATGGGCGCCATCGCCGATACCTTCCCGCCTGGGCGGGCTGCCTGGGAGGCGGTGGTGGCGGGGCACGACCTGGCGCTCGTCTGCCGCAGGCGCGAGAACGTGGAGGAGGCCCGCGAGGGGCTCCTGAAGGCCCTCAAGGACTACGACATCACCCCCTCCCGCCAGAGGGAGGCCAGGCTCAGGCTCGCGAGGACGCTCAAGCTGATAGCCTGACGGGGCGCCGGCCGCCGTCCCGAGACCGGAGGAACATGACGTCACAAGACGACTTGAAGGGCAGGCCCCACACCTACCTTTTCCGGCCTGGCCTCTGGCAGGCGGACGGGGTCTATTACGACGGCCAGGAGAAGCCGCACGTCCAGAGCGGCGAGCTCCTGGTGGAGCACGCCCCGCACGTCTGGACCATCGACAGCCGCATGAACGTGTCCGGTCAGGACCGCCGTGACTTCGTGTCCCAGTACATGGTGACCCCCTTCAAGGAGGGAGTCTCGTTCACGGAATGGACCAGCCAGACCGGCGGCCCGGAGCCGGTCTTCGGGCTCTTCGTGGTCGTGCAGGAAAGCATCCTGATGCCCTGGCATTCCCAGAGCGGGCAGTTCTGGGGACAGGAGGTCCTGTCCTCGGTGAACCCGGATCTCTACCTGAGCAGGGGCTTCGCCTTCATCCAGGACCGGAAGGCCTACTCCTGGGCGGTCAGGCTGGTCCGGCTGAGCGGCGGCGAGGCGGGTCCTCCGGGCCCGGCATCGGCAGGCCCCGACGGCCCGGCCCCCGAAAGCCCCGGCGATGCCGAAAGCTCGGGCGGCCCTGAAGGCTCAGGCTGCCCGGAAAGCCCCGTCGGCGGCGACGACTGAGGCGAAAGGGCGAAAGGGCGAAAGATGGCGCTGCCTGAAAGCATCAGGAAGGGGGAGCTGGGGCGCTGGCTGGTCGGGATAGCGCTTGCCGTCCCCACTGTGGCGGCCGTGCTCGTCGACAACAAGCTCTGGATTCTCGTCGTGGGGCTTCTCGCCGGAGGCGCGGCATGGTGGGAGTTCGCCGCGAATCTTTTCGGCGCTCGCTACAGGGGCCTGGCCGTGCTGGGCCTGTTCGGCTGGGCCGCTACCGCCTGCGGGACCTGTTTCTTCGAGGCGGAGGGACAGGGCGCCGGTCTCGCGCTCTCGCTGGCGCTGGGAGGGATCTATCTCATGAGGATCCTCCCCGGGGGCACGGACGCCGTCTCGGTGAACCTCCTATCCCGTTACGCGCTGGGGCACCTGTACATCTCCTTCTTCCTCTCCTTCGTCTTCCTCATCAAGACCATGGAGGACGGGTCGCGGCTCCTCATCTTCGTGATCCTCGTCACCGCGCTCGCGGACACCGGCGCCATCTACGCGGGGACCAGGCTCAAGGGCCCCAAGCTCTACCCGAAGATTAGCCCGGGCAAGACGCTTTCGGGCGTGGCGGGCGGTTGCGTCGCGGCCGTCGCGGGGGCGCTCTTCTCCCGGCTCTATCTCCCGGACTTCTTCGGGGCATTGGAACTCGCGGCGATAGGCCTCTGCCTGTCGCTGTGGGGCGTGCTGGGGGATCTCTTCGAGTCCGCGATCAAGCGGGCACTGGGCGTGAAGGACACGTCCAAGATCCTCCTGGGCCACGGCGGCTTCTGGGACCGGCTCGATTCGCTTCTCTTCAACCTCCCGCTCTTCTATTATTACCTGCACATGCGGCTCCTGCCATAGCGCAGGGCCCGCGTCCGGGGGGCTTCCGGACCTCGCCGCGCCGTAGCGGCAGGCCCTATGATTCGGGCAACGGAACAGCTCATCGGTTTCCGGTAGCTTTTCCGCCTTTCGGCGTCCCCGGACCCGATTCCGGGGCAGGCAACGGCGTCCGGGTTCGGGGTTGCGCGAAAATCCGATCTAATCGCGGGCTTTGCGGGTTCGAAGTCCCGGAAACCGGACATCGCGTTGACAGTCTTCAGGCGTCTGACCACGATGGACGGCACGATGGCCGGGAGTTTAGTGGGGCAGGGCCCGCGAGGCGCCGGAACCGGAGCCTTCCCCGGAACGTCGTTGCGGGGCCGTAGCCCCGGACTTCGCGGAGGGTGGAGGTCGGGCTTCGGCGTCCGGAGGCCTTGACGCGAGACCCCGCCCTCCGGGAAGACTTTAGCGGCACCGGCAGGCGATTTCCCGGGATGGCCCGGGGGAACCTTTCAGGTCCGGGGCGCGCTTCGGGCACGGGGGAGCGGTTATGGCGGCACAGAGGGCCAGGACGGGCAGGCCGAAGCCCCGGACGAGGGCAGGCACGGACGGGGGCGCGACGGCCGGGCGCAGGTTCCCGGTCCCCCTGGCCGTGCTGGGCGCCACCGGCTCCATCGGTGATTCCGCGCTGTCGCTTGCCCGCGCCTTCCCTGAACGCGTGCGCGTGACGGCTCTCGCCGCCGGTCGCAACGTGGAGAAGCTCAGGGCCCTGGTGGAGGAGTTCAGGCCGGATCTGGTTTCCGTGCGCGGGGAAGCGGAGCGCTCGCGCCTCCTGGAGCTTTTGCGCGAGGGCGCCAAGGGCCATTGCCCCGAGATATCCATCGGCCCGGATGGGCTGGAGACGGTCGCCGTCTCCGGGCCGGAGGATACGGTGGTCCTGTCCGCCGTTTCCGGCGCGGCGGGCCTGAGGCCCACCTGGGCAGCCCTGAAGGCCGGGCGGCGCGTGGCGCTCGCCAACAAGGAGAGCCTGGTCATGGGCGGGGACTTCATCATGCCGGCCATGACGCGACTCCTTGTGCCCGTGGATTCCGAGCACTCGGCAATCTTCCAGGCCCTGGGAGGGACGCTGGACGCCAGGGGAGCCAGCAGGCTCATCATCACCTGCTCCGGGGGCCCGTTTCTGGGCAGGACCAGGGATGAGCTTGAGCGCGTCACCTCCGCGGAGGCCCTGGCCCATCCCAGCTGGAACATGGGCCCCAAGATAACCGTCGACTCGGCGACCCTTCTGAACAAGGGCCTGGAGGTCATCGAGGCGCGGCACCTTTTTCAGGTGCCCTGGGACAGGATCGAGGTGCTCGTGCATCCGCAGAGCGTGATCCATTCCATGGTGGAGCACGCGGACGGGCAGATCGCCGCGATCCTGGGGCCCGCTGACATGCGGGCGCCCATCTCGTACGCGCTGGGCTTCCCGGAACGGTGGCCGCTGTTGGGCGAGGGGAGGCTCCCCGGCTACTCTCCCTTCGCCTTCGGCAGGGATCTCACCTTCGCCGAACCCGACCGCAGGAGTTTCCCTTGCCTGAGGCTGGCGGAGGAGGCGGGCCGTTCCGGGGGAGGCGCCCCTGCGGTCCTGAACGCCGCGGGCGAGGTTGCGGTCCATGCGTTCCTGCGCGGGGAGATAGGGTTCATGGGCATCCCGAAGCTCATAGGCGATTGCCTCCAACGCCTGGGGGCGGCAAAGCTGTACAGGATAGAGGACGCCCTGGAGGAGGATATCAGGGCGAGGGCTCTCGCGTTAAAGCTCTTGAACGACATGCGCGGCACGGCTTAAGGGCGCCGGCGGCGAGGGGGGGAGCCCGTCCTTCGCGCCCGGGTGCGCCACGAGGCGTGATCATCCCCTGCCGTTCCGATGGCCATCCGCCGCGCTCCTCCGATCGTTCCCGGCGCCTTAGGGACGCGGACCGATGCATGCGCTCCGTGAAAATTCTTCACCGACGTTCGAGTGAGGTCACACGGCTGAAATCATATCGGTCCATGAATTCCTGATATCGGGAAAAACATGAGATGCCTTGCTTTTTTGGCGCATCGGCGAAATAGACTGTTAAAGGAATATCGAAGCCGAAGTTGAAACGAATCTTGAATGTTACCGGACGAAATCAAGGCATGGCATTGTCAAAGTCATCATGGAAACGTGTGCCGCGGGTCTCAATGAATTCAAAACCGGCATAGGCGCCAGACAACCGCAAATTTTACCCCCGAACGCGATTTGTCGATTAGCGCCAGATGGTATGACTGTCAGCGGTGTCCGACTGGGCAAGCCTTCCGTAAGATTCTGCGCCGTTCCGGACGGATGTTCCGGGCCGATGTCCTGGCTGGCAGCGACCGAAAAAGCCATGCGGTGGTATGTCATATTGATTGGCGATAATTCCCCGGACGCGCGAACAGGCTCGTCACATTCGACATTTCTGCAAACCGTTGTCAACGGCTTAAGAGAAGCGGCATCAGGCAAACGACAGATATCATTGATGAGAATATCAGATAAACCGTCGATTTAAACCTTAAGTGTTGAGTTTGTCCTGCAAACTCAACTTTCATTTCTGAAAACGGTATCGGTCATGACCGGCTTTGGAACCGCTTTGGATCCATGTAAAGCGAAATGGCGCAAGCCATTTTCCGGGCAACGGAGTCATATCGAAAATCAGGATTGCACCGCATCAGCAAACGCCGTCCCGATGCCGTATCTCGCGGTCGCGTCGCCCGATCATGGAGAATGCCGCCTGTCACGGTGTCGCCGGGGGGGCGCGAATGATTGTCGAAGGATACCGCGGGATACCGCGATCTTCCGACCCCGCTAAAGTAACTTGAGAACCCTTCACGGCTTTTGCAGTGACGGCTACGGTGAATCGAAATGCAGATATCATTCTCTGCAGGCATGAAAATGAAGAACTGCAGGCATGAAAATGAAGAACTGCAGGTATGAAAATGAAGACTGCAGGCATGAAAATCAAGATTCCACTGCAAAAACCCCATCCCTCACCTCCTGGCAGTCATTTGAGGGCCGAGTATCTGGGTAAAGGGTGCGCAGATGTACGGTGGTTTAAGGCTTTAGCGCAAGGGTGCCAATGCGATGGCCACATAGCGTTCCGCTTTCCGGCCGAGGGGGAGGGGTTTTGCAGTGTAATCAATCAAGGCCTAATGACATGATTATTATGAAATGAAAAAACTAGAAGACATGAAAAAGGCCTTCCGGCGCGCCCCGGGGAATCGGGGCGGCGCCGTAAGGCCAAAGGAAAGTACGGGCGGGAAGGATGTCGGAGGGCTACCGAACGGCCTTGTCGCCCTCAGGTCTGGACAAGCCAGCGACGGCGTGAACCTGCGCGCCGGGCGAAGGGCGGCTCGCGGCTCGGCGTTTTCCCTAGTCCTTCTTCAAGTCAGCGTATACGAGATCGACCGCGTCGATGGAGGCCTGGGTGCCAACCACGGATAGGATCAGGGCGTCAAGCTTCAGGTAGGTCTCGGCCACCCTCTTGACGTCTTCGGGCGTGACGGCGGCTATCTGCTCCAGAAGCCTCTCGTTGCGGTCCTGGCCCAGCGCGTAGAGGTCGAACAGGGCCGAGTCGTTCACGCGGCTCCCCAGGGTCTGGCGCTGGAGCTTGTTGGTGCCGGCCAGATAGGCCTTGGCGCTTTCGATCGTGTCCTTGGGGTAGGCCTTGTCCCGGGCGGCGCGGATGATTTCCAGGATGCCGGAGAGGGCCTCGCCGGCCTTGTCGGGGGCGCAACCTATGTAGAAGTTGAATGATCCCGTCCCGAGCCCCGGTCCATAGGAGGACGTGACGGTGTAGGCCAGGCTCCTCTTGTCGCGGAGCTCCGAGAAGAGTATCCCGCCCATGCCGGAGAGGGCGGAATTGAGCACCTCCAGGGCCGCCTCGTCGCGGTCGCCCATGCCCGGCGCCAGGAACGAGACTAACAGATGGGTCTGTTCGCGGTCCAGGGCCTCGGAGACCATGACCGGCCCGGAAAGCGGCTGGGGCGCGGGGGGGACCGACGGGACCGGGCTCCCGGCGGCGGGGTTCCAGCCCTCCAGCGCGTCGTCTATGGCCTTGGCGGCATCCTGCGCGTTGACGTCCCCCGCCACCGCGAAGACCAGGCTTTCCGGTCTCACCAGATCCCTGTAGATCGCCTCGATGTCCTCGCGGGTGAGCCTTTCCACGGACTCAAGCGTCCCGTGGTACTCGATCCCGTAGGGGTGATTCCGGTAGAGCTCCCTTCTGGCCATCCTGAAGACACGCTCGGAAAGGCTCTCGTCCAGGTCCTTGAGGTAGGTGACGTGCTCCGCCTTTCTGACGTCGAAGTCCTGCTGGGAGAAGGCGGGGGCGGTCAGGACCTGCGCGAACAGTCCCAGCGCCTCCTTCCAGGTGGAGCTCAGGAAGGACCCGTCCAGGCCGACGGTGTTGCGGCCGGAGTAGCCGCCGACGTAGGCCCCCAGGTCCTCCACCGCCCTGGCCATCTCGGGCGCGGCAAGGCTCTCCGATGCCCGGGCCCACACGGCGGACGCGAGGGAGACGGCGCCTTCCTGGCCTGCCTTCTCGGCCAGCCTGCCGCCCATCAGGGCGGCCTTCACCTCGACCAGGGGCAAGGTGGCGTCCCTCAGGACGAAGAGCTTGGCACCGCTCTTGAGCGTCGCGGCCTCGAAGGCCAGCTCGCCGCCTTCCGCGGCGGCCGGCGGCGCGGGCGGGCCCAGCTTCAGCGCGGAGGCCTTGAGCGCGTCCAGATCCAGCTCGGGGGCGTCCTGGGGCAGGAGCACCGAGACCGAAACGTTGTCGGGCACGAAGGTCCGGGCGCCCAGGCGGGTCAGATCGGTCGCGTCCATCCGGGCCCAGAAGTCGAGGAAGGCGTCCTTGAGACGGTAGTCGCCGTAGGAGAGCTCGAAGCTGCCGATGTGCGCCCCCAGGGAGGTGGGGGCCTCCTGGCGGCTCACGAAGCTCTTGGCGGCAAGGGCCCGGGCCCTCGCTATCTCGTCCGCGGCCGGGGGTTCGGCGCCCATGCGGTTGAGTTCGCCCACTATGGCCTCGAACGCGGGCACGATCTTCTCGGGGGTAGTCTCGTAGACGACAAGAAATACGCCGGAATCCTTGAGCGTCATGGGATAGGTCAGGACGGTCGTGGCCAGGGCGAGCTTGTCGCGGACGACCTCGACCAGCCGGGAGCTGTCCCCGCCGGACACCACTGCCGAGAAGAGCTCGGCCTCCGGCGAGTCGGAATCGCGGGAGGACGGGCAGGTGAAGCCCAGGATCACCTTGGGCACCAGGGCCTTGGGGTTCCGGATCTCCCGGATCTCCGGCCCGTCCCGGACCACGGGGGGCACCGGCGCGAGCTCCAGCGCCTCAGCGGGCCTTTTCACGTCGTCCAGGTACTTGTGCGCGAGCGCCGCGGCCTTGTCGGGATCGAAGCCGCCGGTGATGATGAGCACGCAGTTGTCCGGGCGGTAGAACTTCTCGTGGAAGGCGAAGGCGGTGTCCCTGCCCGCCGCGGCCACGGTCTCGGCCGAACCCAGGATCGGGTGCCCGTAAGGGTGGTCCTTTCCGAAACTGTCGGCGAAAAGGGCGTTGAAGAGCCCGTTTTGGGGGTTGTCGTCCGCTCGCCTTATCTCCTCGATGACGACTTCCTTCTCCTTGGCGTACTCCCCGGGGTCGTAGGTCGGGTGGAAGACCAGATCAGAGAGCACGTCCACCGCGGTCTCGAGCTTGTCCGAAGGGAGGGCGACGTAGTAGACGGTCTCGTCGAAGCTGGTGTAGGCGTTGATGACGCCGCCGTTGCTCTCCACCTCGGTGGAGATCTCCCCCACTTTCCTCTTGGCGGTACCCTTGAAGGCCATGTGCTCCATGAGGTGAGCCAGGCCCTGCTCCGCCTTGCCGCTCTCGTAAGCGGAGCCCGCCTTGACGGCGATCCTGGCCGAGACGACGGGGTTTCCGGGCTGCGGGGCCAGGATCACCTTGAGGCCGTTGTCCAGCGTGAAGGATACGTCGGCAGCGGCGTAGGCCACCGCGGCCTTAAGCGACGCGAACGCGCAGGCCGTTGCGAGGACGGTCGCGCAGGCTATGGCCAAAGAACGCATATATGACTCTCTCTTGCGGGCCTTCGCGGGAAGGTTTCACCGGAGGCCGGCGGGTGCGGGGCGGCCATGGGCCGCCCCGGCTGACGGTATATCGAGGTGTCTGCCTGGAGCGGACGGTATCGGCAGGAGGCACGATATCGGCGGAACGCGAACGATATCGGCTGAGGCGAAGGCCTGTCCGCCTCGGGCGGACTTGGACGCCGGGCCGGGAATGCGCGGCGGGCTCAAGGCAGACGGTCGGGCGGCATGGGAAACGTCCCGGACGGTCGGGGAAAGGTCCCGGGTGGCAAGGAAACGTTCAGGACGGCAAGGGGAAATGTCGGGAGCGGCGGAATCAGGGTTCGGACGCCAGGGGAAGGCCGGGGCGGAGGGTTGCGGCAGCCTCCGGAGGACCGGCGCCAAGTGCGCAGGACCGCGCTTCCCCCCTCAGTCGCCGGGCAGGGCGAGCTCCTCCAGTTCGGTCATGACCCTTTCGTAGCTCTGCTCCAAGGTAGCCTCCTCCTTCTTCAGGGCCGCCTGCTCGGCCATGAGCCCCTTCATGCGGGGCTGGTCCTTGTATATCTCGTGATCGGACAGGACGCCGTCGATGACCCTGAGGTGACCGGCGACCTCATCCAGCTGCCTTTCCAGATCCGTCATAGACTTCTTGAGGGCCGATCTGCGCTTGCCAGCGCCCTTGCGCCTCGCGGCGTCCTGGGGGTCCGGGCGACGTTGCTGGCTCTGGGGCCTGGCGTCCTGGGCGGCGGCCTTGGCGGCCTGGCCTCCTTTGGTCGGCTGGGCCGACACGTAGGTCCCGGTCGCGGTGGCCGCGAACGCCGCCTGCTCCTCCTCGATCCGCTTGAGCCAGATGTCCCGGTAGTCATCGTAGTCGCCTGGGTAGACGGTGAGCCCGCCTTTCTCGATCACGCCCACGGAGGTGGCGAGGCGGTTGATGAAGTGCCGGTCGTGGCTGATGAGGACCATGGTGCCCGCGTAGTTGGCGAGCGCGTCCTCCAGCATCTGCCTGCCCGTGATGTCCAGGTGGTTGGTGGGCTCGTCCAGCAGGAGGAGGTTCGGGGCGCCCATCATGATCTTGGCGAGCACCAGCCGCGTCTTCTCGCCGCCGGAAAGGACCTTCACCTTCTTGAAGACGTCATCCCCATGGAAAAGGAAGCCCGCCAGGATGCTCCGCTGGGAGCCGATGGAGACTCCGGCGGCGACCGAGGCGAACTCCTCCAGAACGGTCTGCGAGCCGTCCAGGCAGTCCATCTGGAACTGGGAGAAGTAGCCCAGGTCGACGGACTGGCCGAGACGCGTGACCCCCGAGTCGGAGGCGACGGCCCCGGCTATGAGCTTTATGAGGGTCGATTTGCCGCGGCCGTTGGGCCCGACCAGGGCCAGCCGCTCCGTGCGGCGCAGCGTGAGGTTCAGATCCGAGAAGACCTCGATGTCCCCGTACCGCTTCGCCGCCGACTTCAGTTCGGCCACGATGTCCGGGCCTCGGCGGCCCACCGGGAGCGCGAGGCAGAACTTGGGGTCCAGCCCGGAGTCCGGGGGGGCCAGACGGTCCACCTTGTCCATGGCCTTCACGCGGCTCTGGGCGCGGCGGGCGGTCGACGCCCTCACGCGGTTCCTCTCGATGAAGCGTTCCATCTGCTTGAGCCGGTCCTGCTGGTTCTGGAAGGCGGCCGACTCCGTCTGGAGCCTCATCTCCTTGGATTCCAGGAACTGCTCGTAGTTGCCGGGGTAGGCGTCCGCCTTGCCGTTGCGGAGCTCGACCACCTTGTTGACCACGTTGTTCAGGAACACCCTGTCGTGGGAGACCAGGAGGAGCGCGGAGGGAGTGGACTTCAGGTAGCCCTCGAGCCACAGGAGGCTGTCCAGGTCAAGGTGGTTGGTGGGCTCGTCCAGGACCAGGAGATCCGGTTTGGCCAGGAGGAGCCTGGCCAGGACCGCCCTCATGACCCAGCCGCCGGAGAACTCCGCAAGCTCGCGCCCGAAGTCGGATTCCTGGAAACCAAGCCCGCAGAGGATCTTCTTGGCGGCGGCCTCCTTCTCCCAGCCGCCAAGCCGTTCGAACTCGTGGAGGAGCGCCCCCTGGCGCTCGACCATCTCCAGCACCTCGGCTTCCGGTCGAGGGTGCGCCTCCAGGCCCCCCAGCTCGGCCTCCAGGGCCGTGAGAGCCTCCTCCACGCGGCGGTACTCGGGATCGGTGTCCAGGACCAGCTCGAGAAGGCGCTTGCCGGGCTGGGTCAGGATCTCCTGGGGCAGGTACCCTATCTTGAGACCCCGGGCGCGGACCACCTGGCCCCGGTCAGGATGCTCCTCCTCCAGGATGAGCCGGATGATGGTGGTCTTGCCGGCGCCGTTGCGGCCCACCAGGCCGATGCGTTCGCCCTGCTCGATAGCGAAGGTGACGCCGCTCAGAACGTCCTGGCGGCCGTAAAATCGGGTTACGTCGGAGAATGTGACAAGGGACATGGGTACCTGGGGACGGGGCCCGGAGGCCCGCAAGGCGGAAGCGGCACATGGCGAAGGCGGGGCCCGGAGGGCCCGTGAGGCGGAGGCGGAGGCGGAACGTCGCGGGTCGCGGGACAGGCGATCGGCAGCCCGAGCGCCGGAAAGCCGACGGCTACGGGGAGACGGCCGATGGATGCGGGAAGTCAGGTCAGGGGTCTGCAGACATGGCGCCCCGGCGAGTGCGGTTGGATGCCGGGCTCCGGGCGGCCTTTTTGGGCAGGCCGAGACGGCAGTCCCGGTAATCCGGCCGTCGCTGGCGGTCGGGTTCAAAGACAGTTACAACGGATAGGGCCGCATGTCAAGGGGGAGCGGGACAGGGGCCCGGAAGGCATTGGCGGACGGGGTTCCCGGTCAGCGTGGTCAGGAGCGGATTTTCCCCATGGCGGCCCTGCGGCCGACCAGGACGGGTCGTTGACGGGCGGCCAGGGTCTCGGGGCAGCAGACGCGGCAAGCGGGGGGAGTGTCGGCGTGGCGGCTTGCCGGGCAAGGTGCCGGGCAATGCGGCGGGAAAATCGGGCAAAGCGGCGGGAAAGCGATTAGGAAAGGCCGGGGAAAGCGATCGCGAAGCCAGGGTAAAGTCAGGGGTAAACGCGGGCAAAGTCTGGGCAATCAAGGGAAAAGTCCTGACGGAAGGCGGATGGTTCAATCGCGGCCCGTCCGGTCGGGGGGACTCCGTTGCGACCGCAAAACGCCAATGGCGATCATCCCGACGTTATCCTCGGGTTGGCCGTGAGCCGAACGGGCGGTTCAACGGACACGGCAGGGGAGCCAGCGGCCCGCGACGGCCCGCCAGCGGGAGAGGTCCTCGGGGCCGGGCTGGTCGGGGTGCCTCGCCATGAAGCCGGGGTTGAAGACGCGTTTGGGCTTGAGCTCCTGGAGATATAGGATGGAATCGCCTGCCGCGGCTTTCGCGATGGCCTCGATCGCCCTTTCGTCCACGAAGGGGGAGACGCAGGTGGTCCTGAACTCGTGGGGCAGTCCCAGTGTCTTCAGGAGGCCGACTGTCTCAAGGATCGCGGCGCTCTCTTCCGGGGCGGCCAGCTCCCCGGGGTAGGCGGCAGGGTGGCTTTTGAGATCCATGGCCACGTAGTCCAGCAGTCTCCGCTCGGCCAGCGATTTCACGGCCTCCGGCCGGGAACCGTTCGTGTCCAGTTTCACGCGGAAGCCCAGGCGCTTGATCCGCCCCAGGTAGTCTTCCAGGTCGGGGACCAGGGTGGGCTCCCCGCCGGAAATGACCACGGCGTCCAGGTACTTCGCGCGGGTGCCCAGAAAAGCCAAAACCCCGTCCTCGTCGATGAGCTCCCCGAAGGGAGGGACGAGTGCGGGGTTGTGGCAGTAGGGGCAACGGAAGTTACATCCCTGGGTGAACACCACCGCGCTCAGAAGCCCCGGGTAGTCCGCGCCCGACACCTTTTGAAGACCTCCGACCCGCACCGTTCCCGGTCTCCTTTCCCTTGGCGGCCCCGTTTCCGTTCGGGCCGCCGTTCCCGTTCGGGTTGCCGTTTCCGTTCGGGTTGCCGTTTCCGTTCGGGCCCGGCGCGACGGCCAGGGCGGCCCCGCCGCCGGAGGCGACCTGAAGGTACTCTCCGGGGTCGGCCGCGGCAGCCTGGATTTCCTCCGGGACGGCCAGCCCGGCGTAGGTCTTCCGCATGCCGAACTCCGCCTTCTTGCCGTCGTTCCAGCGGCTCACGGGCCTGAGGTAGCCCACCACCCTGGAATAGACGTCCGTCTTGGCACCGCAGCGGGGGCAGGCTTCCTCCTCGCCGCGGAGGTAGCCGTGCTCCGGGCAGATGGAGAAGGTGGGCGTCAAGGTGAAGTAAGGCACCCGGAAGTTCTCGGTGATCTTCCGGACCAGCGACTTTACCACGGAAACGTCCCGGATCTCCTCCCCCAGGAAGGAGTGGAGCACGGTGCCGCCCGTGTACATGGCCTGCAGGGGGTCCTGATGCTCCAGGACCCCGAAGAGGTCGTCGGAGTGGTCGACCGGCAGGTGGGTCGAGTTGGTGTAGAAGGGCTTGAAGGCGCCGTCGGCTCCTTTCCAGTCCTCGGCACGGCCGTTGGCGAAAATCATGCCCGGAAGCTTCATGTCCAGCCGCGCCAGGCGGTAGGAGCAGCCTTCGGCCGGGGTTGCCTCGAGGTTGTAGAGGTCGCCGGTCTGTTCCTGGATGTCGGAGAGCCGCGTGCGGATGTGCGTAAGGATCCTGAGCGCGAAGTCCCGGCCGCGCTGGGCGCCCACGCCCTCGCCCAGGAGGTTCAGGCAGGCCTCGTTCGCGCCCAGGACGCCCACGGTGGAGAAGTGGTTGGACCAGTAGTTCCCCGAGCAGGCCTCGACGCTCCTGAGGTAGAAGCGGGTGTAGGGGTAGAGCCCGGCGCGGGTGAAGCGCTCGAGCTCCTTGCGCTTGATGGTCAGGCTTTCGCGGGCGAGCTCCAGGAGCGAGTCGAGGCGCCCGAAGAACTCGCCCTCGTCCTTCGACAGCCGACCCAGCCGCGGGAGGTTCAGGGTCACGACGCCCACGGAGCCCGTAAGCGGGTTCGCGCCGAAAAGCCCGCCGCCGCGGCGCTTCAGGAGCCTGTTGTCGATGCGGAGCCGGCAGCACATGCTCCTCGCGTCCTCGGGGGACATGTCGGAGTTGACGAAGTTGGAGAAGTAGGGGATGCCGTAGTGGCCGGCCATGCGCCAGACGGGGTCCAGGGTCGGGTTGTCCCAGTCGAAGCCCTTGGTGATGTTGTAGGTGGGGATGGGGAAGGTGAAGACCCGCTCCCGGCTGTCGCCGGCCATCATCACCTCGGCGAAGGCGCGGTTCACGATGTCCATCTCGCGCGCGTAGTCGCCGTAGACCGAGTCGCGCTCCTTGCCGCCTATCACGACTTTCGTGTTCTTGTAGGAGTCGGGCGGGGTGAGGTCCATCGTGATGTTGGTGAAGGGCGTCTGGAAGCCTACCCGGGTGGGGATGTTGATGTTGAACACGAACTCCTGGAAGGCCTGGACCACCTCCTTGTAGGAGAGCCCGTCCGCGCGCACGAAGGGCGCGAGCAGGGTGTCGAAGCTGGACACGGCCTGGGCCCCCGCGGCCTCGCCCTGGAGGGTGTAGAAGAAGTTCACGAGCTGGCCCAGCGCCGAGTGGAGGTGCTTGGGAGGGGCGCTCTCGACGTTCCCGGAGATGCCCTTGAAGCCCGAGCGGAGCAGGTCCATGAGGTCCCAGCCCACGCAGTACACGGAGAGGAGGTTCAGGTCGTGGAGGTGGATGTCGCCGTTGCGGTGGGCCTCGCGCACGGCCGCCGGGTAGATGTTCTCCAGCCAGTAGTTGGCCGTCACGGCGGAGGCGATGTAGTTGTTGAGGCCCTGCAGCGAGTAGCCCATGTTGCTGTTCTCGTTAACCTTCCAGTCCAGCGCCTGCAGGTACGAGTCCATGAGCTCGGAGGACCCGCTCTCGGCGAGCTTGCGGGCCGTGGACCTCTGCTCGCGGTAGAGGATGTATGACTTGCAGGTGCGGAACCGGGCGCTCTCGAAGAGCACGGACTCCACCGTGTCCTGGATGGACTCGACGTCCAGCGCGTCCTTGCCGCTCATGGCCTCGAGCTTCGCGAGCACCCTCAAGGTCAGGAGCCCGGACTCCGCGGGCGGGAACTCGCCCGTCGCGCGGGCCGCGGCGGCTATCGCGCCGGTTATCTTGGAGGCGTCGAAAGGCACGGATCTCCCGTCCCGTTTCCTGATCTGTGTCAGCTGCATTCTGGTCCTCTCTTGACTGTCCGAAAACCCCGCGGACAGGGCCGGGGAGGGAGGACGCGCTTCCAGTCGAGTCTTCGAAAGCGCGTTCAGGTGGTTTTATGCCGGGTTGGGAGTGAGCCGGGCCGCTTCCTGTCTGTCGGAATGCCGGCGGCGAGTGGCGGAGAGCGGGACGTGCCCGGTGGAAGGCACCGTTCGTTGCAGTTGCAATGGATTGGGCTCCGGAAGGCCTTCGGAGGCGGCGGCGCGCGAAAGGCCGGAAACAGCCACGCTACGTAATGCCCGACTCGCCAGGATTTTTAGGCCTAAAGGCCTTAAAAATCCTGGCATATCGAACGAAAGGCGCAGGAATATCCCCTCCGGATCCCTTTCGGGATCCGCAGAATCGGCATTCTCTGGATTGGTTCTTGCCCTGCCGGGCGGACAGGCGCGACTGCGTCAGTCGCGATGATGAGGAAGAACGCGTCCGGTCCGCGCGGACGCCTCCGAACTCCATCGGGAGGGTCGCGGGAAGGCGAAAAAAGCCGTAATGACTATGAGACTTTCAACGAAAGCCGTAGCCGATATCAGGATCGTGCCTTCCCCGCGCCCCGTGAGGAAGGGCGCTCGGATGTCCGGTCGGCTTGAACGCCTGGACGAGGGCAGGCTATTTGTAATTTCTGGACGAGAAATGGTGGACCGGCAACGGGGCAGGTCGGCGCCGGAAACGGCGGGCAAGCGATAGGCAGGCCAATGCCGCAAGCGTTGGCGCAAAAAACCGGGTCGCAATCTCGTACTGGGAGAAGGTACACCCCGCGACCGGCCGCGTCAAGGCTAATAGGGGATCCCGACCGTGCCCCGGACGAGGGGATCCGCCATCCGGGCGGATTTTAGCCACGAAAAAAAATTCTGGACAAGCTCTGTCTGATTTCAGGGGGAGCCGCCCCTGAACCCTCGGCGGCAAGCGAGTTTCCTGGCCGGTCGAGCGCCTTGGCCGGCTGTCTGGCAACCCTCCCACGAGTGGGGGGAACGAAAGCGCGTCGCGCAACAGGACGTGGAAAAGGGCCTCTCGGAGAGAGGCGTTGGGCCTCCAGGCCGCTACTGGGGTTAGTTTCGTTGAATTCGGAGGGCGGGGGATTCTGCCGAGGGTGCCGTCAGGATCTAGAGGATCTCGAAATCGACAGCCATAACGGAATATCGATTTCGATGCCTTACATCATAAATGTGCTAATAATATAAGTCTAATAAGGTTAATGGGGCATGCAATAGGAATAGGTGATGTGGCTTGCTCCGAGATGCGCCCGATTTCCCTCCGGAACCGCGCCTGCGCGGGGCAATTCATGGCATCGTGGCCTGAAATGTCAAAAACTATTGTACACTAGCTGTTCCCTATAATATTTTGTCGGTGATGCAATTGTTTGAAACGGGACCGGCTCGATGGGCCTCAAGGCGCGATCGGCGATTTTTATTAACCCGTCTGATGGCATCGCAGGCAAGCCGCTTTCGGGACTGTCCGGCACCTCTGGGCGGTCGGGATTCGGTTGCGGCGCAGCCGCGGCACCGCTCTCATGCTGTGGCTTGAGCCGCCCGTGTGAAATTTCGTTTCGCCACTTCTTGCGGTAGGGCTATCTACAATACCTGGTCCGAGAGGGAATGTGGGGAGCTTCGTCCGCCGAATATGTCAAAAGCGTGCTTTTGTTACGTAAAGCCGTATGGGATCAGATAAAACCATGGAAACTGCGGACCGTTCCGGCTGCCCTGCAAAGTCGCGGCACGGGGCAATGGGAGAGGAAGCGGTGCCGTGTCCGGTTGTCCGGCAAGTCTTGGGATCTGGTGAGGTCGGGGGGAGCGGACTTGGGCGCGGGTGCGCATGCCCTTGCTTGCGGTACGGGCCTAGCGGTCGAAGGATACCAGGGCGACGTCCCGAAATGGCGAAGGCGGAATGCCTTGAATAAGGGAGATGTAGGGTCACGGTCGCTGTAGAGTGCTGAACGTAGGGCAGATCAAGATCTGAAGGAGGGAGGCCGCCAGAGAGACGGGGAGAGAGTCCGCCGAGCCTGGGCTTGCGGCGTACCGGGCCATTGGGCTTCCGCGAGGGCATTTCGAGGCAGTGTCAATAATTTAAGGAAACTTGCGCGTGATAAAGCAACGATGCCATTAGTTTTTTTCCGTCAAGGAAATTAGGCGGAACCGCCTTAAGCCGTTGACATCGGCTCCCAAGAGGCGGCTTGCCAATGGGCGGTCAGTGTCATATACTCGACAAACCGGCTCCAATTCGGCATTTGCCCTGATTCCGGCGGCCATTGGCCACCTGCGGGCGCGGACCGCCGGGGCGGACTCTGCGGGAACGAGGTGGGCGATGAGCGAAGAAGATTATGTGTTGGCGGGTATAGGGGTGTTTTGGTTGTTGTTTTTTCTCGCCATGGTGGTCTTCAATTTCATTCCCACTATCGTGGCATTCAAGCGCAGGCACCGTAACTCCCTGGCTATCCTGATAGTAGACCTTCTATTGGGCTGGACCGTCCTGGGCTGGATAGCCTGCCTCATCTGGGCGTTTTCCGACAACACCGAGGACAGGGTCCCGCAGCCCCACTACCCCTTCGTGAACCAGCCCCAGCATCCCGGATATTACCTGCCGCCGGGCCAGTACCAGCCCGGACAGGGCCAACAGCCGGGCGTGTGGCAGCCCCAGGGCCAATACTACCCTCAACCCGGAGTGAACCCTTCCCAATATCCCCCTCAGCCGGGCCAGGCCGCGCCCCTGCCCGGGCAGTCGGGCGCCTGGCCGCCTCAAGGTCAGTTTCCCCCTCAACCCGGCCAATTGCCTCCCCAGCAGGGGCAACCGGGCGCCTACCCTCCCCAGGGTCAGCCCGGACAGACGCCTTCCCAAGCCACCCCGCCAGGACAGTTCCCTCCCAAGTCAGACCAGCCTAAACGGTTTTGAGGCGTTTGACGGGCCGTTTTCAGGTTCGGCTGCAGGGCGGGCCGTAAGGCCCGCGGGGCTGGATCGCGAGGCGGTGATACAGTGAGGGAAAAGCCCGGAACCTTTGCGGCGGTCGGACGCTTGCCTGACACCGTTCAAGTCGCCCCGGCGCATCGGCTGTCGGCTTAATCCATTCATCGGCGCCACCGGACGCAGACACGCGGGAGGTCCCCGTCCTGCATCAGTGCCGTTCACCAGGATGGCGTCCCCTTCGGTCAGCCTCACGTGCTTTTGGCCTTGGGCCTTCCGGATTCGCCTGTCCCCAAGTTCCCGTCCCTTCAAGCCCCTTGTCCGCGGCGGCGCCCTTCGGCGCCACGGGCCTCTCCCCGCCGCCGGCCCAGCGAAACGGAGTGCCGCATGGGAAGTGTCTTCGTAGCCTTAGCATCGCTGGTAGTCGGGGTAATCGCGCTTATCGTCTACATCATCCCTTCGGTCGTCGCCTTCAAGCGGAGGCACCGCAACAGGGTGCCCATTCTGCTCGTGAACATCCTTGGCGGATGGTCCCTTATCGCCTGGATCGTGGCCCTCGTCTGGTCCCTGACCGACAACACGGAATAGGCACCTTCCGGACCCCGTCCCCGGATTTGCCGGCGGCCTTCCCTGAACGGTCTTTCCGTCGGCCTGCCCGCGCGGCATTTTCCCTCGCCCTTGCTTTGACGTTTGACCGGCCCTAACCGGCCCGATAAGACGGAGAGCGAGGCTAGCGACGGGGGAGACCGCGCGCGACCCGCGCCTGCCCCGGGCATTACCCTCGGAGCCCGGACGCCCACGCTCGGGCGTTTATGCCCGATCCGCGAAAAGGCCGGGCTTCCCGACACGACAGGAGTGTCAAGATGCAAGCCGCCATAAAGCGCCTGACGGTCGGAATCCTCTGCGGCATCTGCGGGTTCGCGGGGGCCTTCTGCTTCAGCGCCGTCTCCGGCAGCGCCGAAGCCCAGGCCCCCTCTGCCCAGGCCCCGCCCAGTTCGCGGGCCCTGGTGGCCGGAGAGCTGAGGCTCACGGACGAGACCGGGCGCACGCGGCTTCTGATGACGCTCGTGCGCGGCAAGCCCAGGATGTTCATGCTGGACGACTCGGGCGAGTACCGCCTGGAGATGGGCCTGGGCCAGGAAGGCGAGCCGCACGTCTGGCTCCGCGACAAGGACGGGGCCTCTAAGGTCCAGCTGGCCCTTTCGGCCAGGGGGTTGCCGTCCCTGACGCTCGCTGACCAGCGGGACCGCGAGCGGGCCGTGCTCGCCCTGTCCCGCGAGGGCGAGCCCACTTTCCTCATGCGCGACGACAAGGGGGCCGACCGCGTGGCTGTCTGGCGCGACAAGGACACCGGAGGCATGGCTTTGGCCGACACCAAAGGCCAGACCGTCCTCATGATAAGCGCCAAGGACGGCCAGCGGGCCGAGGTGCAGGTCTTTTAGCCGCCCGGTAGAACGTTGGCGGTGCCGACACGTCAAGAAAAATGCCGACGCCCCCGAAGGGGCGTCGGCAACGAATCGTAAGCCCGCGCGATGCGCCTGGGCTTACTGTGCAGGCTGGGCTGCCTGAGGCTGGGTCTGTGGAGCCCCCGGAGGCAAGGTAATAGGCTGGGGAACGGGAGACGCCTGGGGCGCCGCCATGGGGGGACCGGGCCCGACGGAAGCCCGAGCCGCCGGGGGAGCGGCCAGGGTTGCCGGAGGTGTAGCCGGGGCTGGGGCCTGGGTTGCCGGGACGGGTGCCTCCTGGGCCGCCGGAGCGGGTGCCTGGACCGCCGGTGTTGAGGTCTGGGCGGTCGGGGCGGTTGGCTGGGCAACCTGGGGTGCAGTCTGGATTGCGGGAGCGGGCGTTGGGGCCGCCGGTACGGATGACTGGAGGTGGCGGGCCGGTGCGGTTATCGCGGGGGGAGGCGCCGCGACGGACTGGAAGGGGTCGTGGCAGGCCCCGGCCAGGATTGCGAGTCCGGTCCAGACGTAGAGGAGCTTTATCAGCCAGCCCGAGGAGTCCAGGGGGATCCAGTCCTTGGCTTTCCAGATCCGGCGCATGGAGATCGCGTGGAACGGGACTGCCAGGAGGCAGAGGAGGGCCAGGACGGAGAGCTCCCCGGACAGGACGAGGGTCAGGACGAGGAGCCAGATCAAGGGCCACCACAGGAGCTGGACCAGCGCCGCCCGCTCCTTGCCGAGGAGCCCGGCGATGGTCCTTTTCCCGGAATCGGCGTCCGCGGCTATCTCTGGCAGGCTCTGGTAGTAGAGGATGTTCGCGACCATGAAGCCGCCGGGGAGGGAGAGCGCGAGCACCTCGCGCTGGAGTTCCCCCGTGAGAGCCATGAAGGTGCCTGCGGTCATGATGACGCCCATGTTCAGGAAGACCATGAGCTCGCCCAGGGCCCTGTGCCCGTATTTTACCGGCGGGGCCACGTAGAAGACGCTCGAGAGCGCCGCGAAGGCGACCAGGCACCACAGGGGCCAGTTCCGGCCCACGATGATTATCGCCAGAAGGAATGCCGCGGCGTAGCAGAATATGATGCCGCGTTTGATGGCCTGTGGGGAGAGCTTGCCCTCCTGGATGACCCGTGACCCTCCAAGGCTTCCCGGGGTGTCGACGCCGCCGGAATGCTCGAAATAGTCGTTCGCGATGTTGGTGGCCAGATGCACGAGGAAGGACGCTATCAGGATGAGCACGAACACCGGCGCGCTGGGGGATCCCTCGCCGTAGGTCCGGGAGGCCGCGAGGCCCAGGAACAGCGGGTACAGCGTCGCTATGTAAAAGGAAGGGCGGGAGGCCTGCCACCAGGCCTTGAGCGTGGGCCTCCAGGAGGGCTTCCCGAACTCTTGCCGTATCTGCCTGAAAGGGGGGCGTCTCCCGTCCCCGCCGGGTTCCCGGTCCTCGGCGTCTCCGTCCCGGACGTCTTCGCCGATGCCCGCAGTGAGGCCGAGGCTTTCCAGCGGCCTGCCCTCCGGGGGATCGTCCGCAACGGGTATAGCGGAGGCACCCGATGGGGCCACAGATCCGCCGAAGGGCTCGCTTTCGGCATCCGTTGGCGGGTCTGCCGCTTCGAACTCGCTTCCTGCGTCCGCCAACGGCTTTGCCGCTTCGGACTCGCTTCCGGCGTCCGGCGGCGCGGTTGCCGCTTCGGGTTCGCGTCCTGCGCGCGCTGGCGGCCTTGCCGCCTCGGACTCGTTTCCGGCCGTCTCTTCTGGCCGTGCCGCCGCGACCATGGTTTCGTCCGAAACCTGCAAGGTTCCGGCTTCCGAGTCGGACGGGGATCCGGTTCCGGCCGCGCCGCCGTCATTGCCGGGACCGGCGCTTCCGGCCTCTTCGTCGTGCCCTGTCATAAGCTACCTCGCGCGGGGCGGCGTCGGGCGGCGTTGCCGCCCCGCCCCGGTCAGGCGGGGCTCTCGGACGCCCTCAAAAGGGAGAGCGCAGCGCGCCGTATCCCTGCGGCGTCCAGGCCCGCAAGCGCCCTCTGCCGGGCCTGCGGGCCGTGGGGGACAGGGGCATCGGGAAGTCCCAGGGAGGCCGCGTCGACGCGCCTCCCGCGACTGCCCATGAGAAGCTCGGCCACGGCCCCGCGCAGGCCGCCCGTGAGCGAGTTCTCCTCAACGGTTAGCGCTCGCCCGGTCCTTTCAAGCTCGCCGAGTATGAGCTCCCCGTCCAGGGGCTTTATGAAGCGGGCGTTTATCACCCCGCAGGAGACTCCCGCCGCCGCGAGCTCCTCCGCGGCATCGAAGGCCGGCCAGGCGCTGTCGCCCAGGGCCACGATCGTCAGGTCGTCCCCGGGGCGCATGAGCTCCGCCTTGCCCGGCTCGACTGCGGTCGCGGTCGGATCGCCGCGCCTGGGGCAGGCGCCCCGGGGGTAGCGTACCGAGCTGGGGCCGGGAAGGGAAAGCGCCAGCTCGAACATGGCGGCTAGCTCTGCCGCGTCCTTGGGGGCCATCACCGTGAATCCGGGGAGCAGGCGCATGTACGAGAGATCGAAGCCGCCGTGGTGCGTGGGCCCGTCCTCGCCCACCGGGCCGGCACGGTCGATCGCGAAGACCACGGGGAGCCCTTGGAGGGCCACGTCGTGGAAGAGCTGGTCGAAGGCGCGCTGGAGGAAGGTCGAGTAGACGGCGCACACGGGCCTCATGTTGCCGGCGGCGAGTCCGGCGGACATCGTGACCGCGTGCTGCTCGGCTATGCCCACGTCGAAGGCCCTCTCGGGGAACTCGCGGAAGAATTCCGCCAGCCCCGTGCCCTGGCTCATGGCGGCGGTCACGGCGCACAGCCGCGGGTCCTCGCGGCCGCGGGCGACCATGAAGCGCCCGAAGGCCTCGGTATAGGTTTTCGCGTCCGCGATCGAGGGCGCGGGCACCGGCGCGGGTTCGCCGGAAGCCTTGACGGCCGCGTCCGGACGCGAGGCGGAGTCAGCCGTAGCGGCAGGGCACGCGGGAAGGCCGGGATTCCCGGAAGGGCTTTCGGGTACGCGTCGCGCGGACTCGAGACGGGCGTCGGGCCTTTCGGCCGGCGTCGCGGGCGCCTTTTCGGGGACCTTCTCGGGCGCCTTTCCGGGCGCCTTCTCGGGGGCCTTTCCGGGCGCCTTCTCGGGGGCCTTATCCAGGGCCTTCTCGGGGGCCTTGCTCACGCCCAGGCCGTGGAAGGACAGGGGGTCGTCCTCGGCGGGGGCGTATCCCTTGCCCTTGGTGGTGAGCACGTGCAGGAAGACCGGGCGCCTCAGGAGCTTCACCTGGGCCAGCGCCGGCACGAGCTTGTCCAGGCTGTGGCCGTCGATGGGGCCCAGGTACTTGAAGCCCCAGGCGGCGATGAAGCTCCGGGGGGAGACGAGGAAGCCCTTGATGGACTCCTCGGCTTCCTGGAGGCGGCGGATAACCCGCTTGCCGCGCTGGGGCATGATGCGGGTCAGGGTGTTCTTGACCTTCTCGCGCAGAAGGACGTGCTCGGGCGTGGTCAGCTTGAGGGACAGGTACTGGCTTATGGCCCCCACGTTGGGGCTGATCGACATGCGGTTGTCGTTGAAGACCACGAGCAGGTCGGTCTGGAGCCCCCCCGCGTGGTTCAGGGCCTCCAGGGCCATGCCCCCCGTGAGCGCCCCGTCGCCGATGACCGCCACGCACCTCTCGTCCCCGCCCAGGAGGTCGCGGGCCAAGGCCAGGCCCAGCGCGGCGGAGATGGAGGTGGAGCTGTGGCCGGTCCCGAAGGCGTCCGCCGGGCTCTCGGCCATCCTGGGGAATCCGGATACGCCGCCCTCCTGGCGGAGCGTCCGGAAGCCCGGCTCGCGGGGGGCGAGGAGCTTGTGGGCGTAGGCCTGGTGGCCGACGTCGAAGACGATGCGGTCAGAGTACGGGTCGAAGACGCGGTGGAGGGCCACGATGAGCTCCACGGCGCCCAGGGACGATGCCAGGTGCCCGCCGTTTTTGTCCACCGTGCGGACTATCTCGCGGCGGATCTCGGCCGTAAGCTCCTCCAGCGCCGGGACGTCCAGTCCGCGGATGAGCCGCGGGCGGGCGGCCACTCGCTCCAGGAGGGGGGCGCCGGGTGCCGTAAGGGGCCCGTCCACGGCTTCGCTAAAACGAGCGCGCGGAAAGCGCGCGTATCATGCGGTCGAGGCGGGGGGACACGAAGGGCGAGACGAGCCTCTCGGCCTTGAGCGCAAGGAGGTCCAGGCGCTTCCTGGCGCCGTCCGCCCCCAGGCGGGCCAGGAGCGTGGACTTGCCGCGCCTCTCGTCGGACCCCGCCGCCTTGCCCATCACCTGCGGGTCGCCCTCGCGGTTCAGCAGATCGTCCCGGATCTGGAACGCCTCGCCCGCCAGGAGCCCCGCGCGCCTCAGGCGGGCGAGCCCGGCCCGCGTGGCCCCGCCCAGGGCCGCGCCCACCGTGAGGGAGGCGGCTATCATCTCGCCTGTCTTGCGGCGGGCCATCTGCGAGCGTTCCTCTTCGCCGGGGTCCCTGCCCTCGAAGGCGAGATCCTCCGCCTGCCCTCCGGCCATGCCCAAGGGGCCTGCGGCCCGGGCGAGGATGCCCGCGGCCGCCGCCGCGCCCTGCGGCGTCCCCGGCGGCGCGGCTCCTTCGGAGAGCACCTCGAATGCGAGGCTCTGGAGGGCGTCCCCCGCCAGGATGCCCAGGGCGGGGCCGAAGCGGGCATGCACGGCGGGTCTGCCGCGGCGCACGGAGTCGTTGTCCATGTCCGGGAGATCGTCATGAACGAGCGAGTACGTGTGGAGGAGCTCGACCGCGAGAGCCCCGGGCATGCCGAGCCGCTCGTCCCCGCAGACGGCGTGCGCCGCGGCAAGCGCCAAAAGCGGCCTCAGGCGCTTGCCTCCGCCTAAAAGGGTCCATTCCATGGCGTCCAGAAGGCGGACGATCTCGGGCGCCGCGCCCGCGCGCAGCCTCGCGAACTTCCGCTCCAACGCGCGGGTGACGCGGGCCGCGGACGCGACGCGCCAGCGCTCGAAGAGGCGGTCTTCCCTTTCCGCGACCGAAGCGAGCGGCGCGGCGGGTTTCCCGGCCGCTGTCATGCGCTAGCGCCCTGACCTGCGGCCGCCCCCGCCGCCGTCATCGTCGTCGTCGTCATCGATATCGTCAACGTAGTCGTCGTCTTCTTCCAGGTCGTCCTCGTCCAGGTCATCGTCATCGTCGTCGTCGTCGTCGGCCTCGAAGTCATCGTCCTCGTAATCGTCATCGTCGTCTTCCGCGTACTCCGAGTCGTCCTCGCCGTAGATGTCGTCGAACTCGTCCTCGTCGTCGCGGCGGACGGGGCGGACGGGGCGGACGGGGCGGGAGGAGCCGGGTCCGCCGTTTCCGGGCCTGGACGGCCTTGCGCCCGCTCCGCCCTTGGCCGGAGCGGCGGGAGGAGGCTCCAGGAAATCGTCGAAGTCGTCGTAATCCGAATCGGGAAGCCCGCCCTTCGGGTCGGGTTGCGACTTGGAACCCTTGGGGCCGGCGGGTCCCTTGGCCGGCGTCGGGGTGCCCCAGGAGCCGGGCGGGGCGGGCATCGCGGCCAGGGCGCCGTCCGCCTCGCGGGTGATCTCCTCCAGGCGGGCCTCGGCGGCCAAAAGCCGCTCGGAGAGCCTGCGGCTCAGTTTCACGCCCTCTTCGAAGGTGGTGATCGCTCGGTCGAGGTCCAGGGAATGGTTCTCCAGGGCGGACACCAGGCTTTTCAGGCGTTCCATGTCCTGCTCGAAGGTCCCCTGCGGGGGGCCGGGGGCCGCAGGGCCCTTGCCGTTCTTGGGGTCTGTCATGCGGAGCCGTTCCTTAAGGGCGCTGGACGCGCGGTCTCGCGAATCATGCGGGAGCCCGTGAGGCGGGCGCCCGCTTCATTATAGGCCGTTTCAGGTAAAATAATAAAGGAGCGCGGCGCACAGCCCCAGGACGCCCGTGAAAAGCCAGGAAAGGGAAGGCCCGGCGGCCAGGAAGGCGGCCGCGAGGGCAAGGTAGCTCAGGGCGTCCGCCAAAGGGGCCTCCGGACGCGCGCCGGAGAGGCCCGTGAAAAGGGCCGCGCCCCCCGCGGCGCCCGCCAGGATCCAGAGGTTTATGCCTGCCAGCGTCAGGGGGAAGAAGCCCTTGCCTCCGGCGGTCACCCGCGCGGCCATGGGCCAGAGGGCGCCGAGAAGCGTGAGGGGCGCCAAAAGCCTCAGCCAGGCCTGCGGGAGCCCGTCTTCGGTCGGCCCGAAGGCCATGAAGAGCGACAGCAGGAACAGGTTCAGGCCCAGCGCGGTCATGGGCGAGGCGACCGCCGCCAGCGCCGGGCCCAAGGCCGCGGCCCCCAGGGCCAGCGCGAGCGGGATCAGGAACGCCGCGCCCCAGGGCTCCGGAAAGCTCTCCTGGGCCGGGCTGCCGGAGAGCGCGGCCAGGGCCGCCGCGCCGCCGGCCGCAGCGGCGCCGAGGAATGCCGCGGGCTTGAGCGTCAGGAAGGCGCTGCCGTAGACCAGCAGCTCTTGGCCCCTGCCGCTCTCGAAGGTGAAGTACCCGAGGCTCCTGGCCGGCCAGAACCTCAAGGGCGGCTCGTCCGGGTCGGCGAGGTCCGGGGAGTCCCAAAACGTGTCGACGTCCGCGTCGGGGTCGACATCGGGGGAGTCGACGCGGGTTTCCGGCGGGGTCAGGGACGCGATGTCGGAATCGTCCGCGGCACGGTGCGGGACGTCCGGATCGCCTGCGGCGTGAGGTGCGGGGTACGGCTCTCCTACGGCGTCGGACGCGGAGTCCGGAACGCCTTCGGCCCGGGGAGCGGTGTCCGAATCGTCTGCGGTTCGGGGGGCGAGGTCCGAATCGTCTGCGGTCCGGGGAGCGAAGTCCGAATCGTCTGCGGCCCGGGGAGGGAAGTCCGGATCGCCCGCGGCCTGAAGCGATAAGTCAGGAACGCCTGCGGCGTGGGGAATCGCGGCGCCGTCCGGGTCCCCTGCGGTATTGAGAGTCGTAACGCCCTCCGCCTGGAGGGCGAACTCCGAGATGTCCCTGGAGTCTTTGGCGGCCTTGCCGGGCCTGCGGCGGGTGGCTTTGACCCAGACGGCCAACGCTAGGGCAAAGACTCCGGCCGCGTCAGCTATCCAGGCCTGCCTGAGCGGGCAGGCGAGGGCGAGCGCGGAAACGCACAGGAGGCCGGCCGCAGCGGCGAACAGCCCGGTGGCGTAGATGGTAAACAGCCCGCGGCCCACGCCGCGCTCGCCTGGGAAGGCCAGCGCGGGGAGGAAAGTGGGTGCCGCCCCCCACATGAAGAATCCGAAGATCGCGAGCGACTCCACTGCCCTGGGGCCCAGGGGCCCGGCGGCGAGCGAGGGCCTTTGGGCGAAGTTGGCCAAGGCCAGGAAGACCAGGGCCCCGATGACGAGGGTCGCGGAGAGGAGGCGCTCGAAGAGCGCCGACTCCGAACGGGCCACGGCCCCCCACCACAGCCCTCCCACGGCGCTCGCGGCCAGGGCCGCCAACGGGAGCCACAGGCCCTTCGCGAGGTTTTCGGCGGGCGGGGGCGAGAGCCAGATCCACTGGGCTAAGGCGCACAGCGAGAAGGCCGCTCCGAACAATGCCGCCATTCCAAGTGATTTGGCGGGGGCGTTGGGGGGGCGGAGATTTTCGGGAAGTATCAGCCTGTCAGACATGGTACCTGTGGAGGATATTGGAGGTTAGATGGAGGCGATGATTATAACACAAGGTCTGGCGTCTAGCGGCTCTGTTTTTTTTCATGACGGGTCTGAAGACAGGGCAGGGATCCGGAAGGTTCCTCCCGGGAGGATGCTGGGTTAGCCTGAGTGGCGGGGCGGGAGGCTGGGCGAGTCCGGGGCCGGGCAAGCCTAAAAGAAGGAGACGTTACGGCTGGGGCAGGGTGAAGGTCAAGCCGGAGGCCTGGTAAAGGGAAAAAGGAGGGACCGGCTGGCCGAACGGAGGAAGTGTCTGGGAGCAGAGGCCGGAGGGCCGGAGGCAGGGTCAGCGTAGGGGCTGTTTGAGGGCGGGACGGAGGACGGGGAAATGGCAGGGAGGGAGGGGCGGGGCGGAACTCGACAGTGTCACCACGGATGGCGGAGTCGTGTCCTGGCGATGACCCGGGACGCGAGAAAGGCAAATCGGAATGAGGAACTTAAGCTGTGTCCGGTCATCGGCGGTCGTTGACTGGGAGGAACTCTTCACGAAGGCGTTGAGGCATTGCCCGGAGCCGTTCGGGACGGCGAGGGAGCGACGGATGGCTTTCGGGCGGCTTCTAAGAGGCGTTCCGGCGGGACAGGGAGTCCCAGGGGGCGGGCGGTTTCCCACGGAACAGCCTGAAAAAGGGTGTTGACAGTGAGATCCCGGTTAGGTAATATACGTTCCTTGCCGGACCCGGAAACTCCGGCGCCCGCCCTCCGGTCCCCCGGCGGCGGACCGCGTGGAGGGATTCCCGAGCGGTCAAAGGGAGCAGACTGTAAATCTGCCGACGTATGTCTTCGGAGGTTCGAATCCTCCTCCCTCCACCATTGAATGTCCCTGTGAGCGGGAATAGCTCAGTTGGCTAGAGCGTCAGCCTTCCAAGCTGAGGGTCGCGGGTTCGAGCCCCGTTTCCCGCTCCATTTTCAAAACCAATATCAACAACTTAAGGCATAAAATGACAGTTTTCCTGGAATTTATACTAATGATATCAACAGCTTGCCAGACACCACTTCCCTTAAGTCGTTGACATTGTTTTCAAAACCCATTCCGCACGGCAATTGACCTTCCCGGCGCGGCCCCGAGGCCAGCCCGAGAGGAACCGGGCCCACATAGCTCAGTCGGTAGAGCACATCCTTGGTAAGGATGAGGTCATCGGTTCAAATCCGATTGTGGGCTCCAGCGGCATATTTCATAGCTTTGCTTAAGGCATCAAAATCTCGGAAAATCGCCGCGATCTTAACAGGTTACGGCGGTTTTTTTATATTCTGGATGAAATAGGCCGCAAACCGAAACATTGATTTCCGATCCAATGTCAACAACTTAAGAAGAGTGGCGTCTGGCAAACAGCTGATATCATTGATGAAAATATCTGATAAACAGTCGATTTCTGCCTTAAGTTGTTGACATTGATTTCCGATCCCCTTTGCCAGCCCTGTTTTGCAGTAATTTATAAAGGAGCGACGGGCCAGCCGGTGTCCGCCGTTTCTGCCGCTTTGAGGCTTCAGATGTAGCTCACGGGCAAGGCCGTCCAGGTATTCAAGGCCGGAAGACACGCGTGCGCCCTTTCTATTAGGGGACCGGGGCTGTAGCGCGAGATATGAAAGTCCGGCACCAAGCCATGGAACGCCCGGTTCGTCCTGGCGGTAAATTTGGCCTCAAAGACTTCGGCGCTAATCCTGCCGTATCCCTTAAGAAGGCGCACGAAAGGCATGTTTTTTTACGCCGCCAGGGCCAAATCCGATATTTTCTATTGGAAAAATCCCTCTGCGGTGTTATATTGCCGAATTACCCCTGTAGGTTGACCGCGCCCTAGTTCCGGGCCGGACCGCCAAGGGCCGGACCCCAGCCTTTCCGGGCCGGGTACACGGGGCTTCGCCCCTTACCGTAATGAAGGTGTCACATGCCCCGCGAGATAATCCACCTCCAGTGCACCGAGTGCAAGAACAAGAACTATTCCACGACCAAGAACAAGAAGCGGACTCCGGGCCGCCTCGAGATCAAGAAATACTGCCCCTTCGACCGCAAGCACACGGTCCATCGCGAGACGAAGTAGCCTCCGCGGCGGCGAAGGGGGGACAGCTCGGGTTTAGGTCAGTAGCTCAATTGGTAGAGCATCGGTCTCCAAAACCGAGGGCTGGGGGTTCGAGTCCCTCCTGGCCTGCCATTCCCCGGCCCCGCAGGGGCCCATTTTCCCCTGCGGGACCCTGGCTCAATGCCTGAACGGATCATCAAAATATGTCGAAGCACAACAAGAGCCGTTCCGAGAAGAAGGAGGCGAGGCTGCTCCGGGAGCAGCTGATAGCCGCCGGGCAGCCGCTTCCGCCGAAGCCCGCCGCGCCGCCCCCGCCCAAGGCCAAGGCCAAGAAGGACGTCCGTCCCAAGCCCCCGGGCAGGATCATGCGGCTCATCACCTTCTTCAGGGAGGCGCGGAGGGAGCTCAACTGGGTCACCTGGCCCACCCGGAAGGAGACCCTGAAGTCCACGGGCGTGCTTCTGGTCCTGGTGGGCATCTCCGCCGCCTACCTGGGCATCGTGGACGGCCTTCTTTCGCGGATCCTGGGCCTCATCATGCGGTAGCCCCTCCCTTCGGGGAGGCGACTGCCGGACGCCGCGCGGGCGCCCGCGCGGCGCGGGAGCTTTCCGTGGCGTTGCAATGGTACGTCGTTCATACCTTTTCGGGATTTGAGAACAGGGTCAAGCAGGCCCTGGAGGACCGGGTCAACCGCGCCAACCTCCAGGAGCAGATTCCCAAGGTCGTGCTCCCAATGGAGAACGTCATGGAGATGGCCAAGGGCGGCGGCAGGAAGACCACCGCCCGCAAGCTCTTTCCCGGCTACATCCTGGTCCAGATGGAGTTCAACGACCTCACCTGGCACACGGTGAAGGACACCCCCAAGGTCACGGGCTTTCTGGGCGACAAGAACAAGCCCGAGCCCATCACCGAGGAGGAGGCCTCGCGGGTCCTGGCCCAGATGGAGGAGGGTGCCAAGAAGCCCAAGAGCCGCTACCGTTTCGACGAGGGGGACGAGATCAAGGTCATCGAGGGCCCCTTCAACAGTTTCGTCGGCGTGGTGGAGGAGGTCAACTCCGACAAGGGCAAGCTCAAGGTCCTCATCACCATCTTCGGAAGGCCCACTCCCGTGGAGCTGGACTTCTCCCAGGTCGAGAAGGGTAGCTGAGTCCCCCTCCGTTTCACTTTACGGCCCCGCGACGACAGGTTGCGGGGCCTTTCCGGCCTTAAGGCCCGGGGCCCCGGCCGGTCAATTCGCGCAGACCCGTCAAGCCTCTGTTCTCCGGCCTCCGGGCCCACCGGCCCCGAGGCCTTTGTTGCCACCGGGACTCGGACGGGCGCCAGGGGCCGACGGGGCGGGGTTCCGGATCCGGACCGCCTCCGGCGGTTGCCCGAGGCTCCGGGTATCCGGTCGAGGTGGCCGAGAGTCGAGGGCGGAGGCCCTTGCAATCCTGCCCGAAACGTGCTTTAATAAACAGATCACCGAAATCGGCCCGGGCGATCCCCCGGACCCCCGCGTTCCAGGAGACCCTTCAAGATGGCAAAGAAAGTCGTGGCCCAGGTCAAACTCCAGCTCCCGGCGGGCGGCGCCGTTCCCGGCCCCCCGGTAGGCCCGGCGCTGGGCCAGCACGGCCTGAGCCCCATAGAGTTCACCAAGGCCTACAACGCCCGCACGCAAAAGCAGGAGGGCCTGGTGATCCCCGTAGTCATCACGGTCTACTCCGACAAGACCTTCACCTTCATCACCAAGACCCCGCCCGCCTCCTTTCTCCTGAAGAAGGCCGTAGGCGCAGCCAAGGGCTCCGACACTCCGGGCCGCAAGGCCGTGGGCCAGGTGACCGAGGCCCAGCTCGAGGAGATTGCCAAGGTCAAGTTCGATGACCTGTCCGCCCACAGCATGGACGAGGCCAAGCTGATCATAGCCGGCACCGCCAGGAGCATGGGGCTCCAGGTGGTGAAGGAATAGCCGTGAAGGGCTAGCCGCCGTTTCGCGGGCCCGCCGGCTTCGGCGGGCATGTCGGCCGTGCGGTCGATCAGGACCCGGAAGCCGCCTTCCGGGCATTTTCGCGAGAGACGCGGCCGCGTTGCGGCCCGCGTCGGCACGGAGGCCTCGAGCCTCCCGGGGCGCTATCGGGGAGCCCCGCAAAGACAGAACCCGGAGGGGAAAGATGGCTTTCAACAAGAAGCACAAGGAGGCCGAGGCCAAGGTTGACCGCCTGAAGCGTTACAGCTTCGAGGAGGCGGTGAAGCTCTCCAAGGAGACGGCCTTCGCCAAGTTCGACGAGACGCTGGAGATAGCGGTGCGCCTGGGAGTGGATCCGCGCCACGCGGACCAGATGGTCCGCGGGGCCGTGAGCCTGCCAAACGGCACCGGCCGTACCGTGCGCGTGGCCGTCTTCGCCAAGGGCGAGAAGGAGCGCGAGGCGCTTGACGCCGGGGCCGACTTCGCGGGCGCGGACGAGCTCATCGAGAAGGTCCAGGGCGGATTCACCGACTTCGACAAGGCCATCGCCACCCCGGACATCATGGGCCAGGTGGGCCGCCTGGGCAAGATCCTGGGGCCCCGGGGGCTCATGCCCAACGCCAAGCTGGGCACCGTCACCTTCGACGTGGCGAACGCGGTGAAGGAGCTCAAGGCGGGCAGGATCGAGTTCCGCGTCGAGAAGAACGGCATCGTGCACGCGCCCATGGGCAGGATCTCCTTCCAGGAAGAGCTGCTCCTGGGCAACATCGCGGCCTTCATGGACGCGATCCAGAAGGCCAAGCCCAGCACCTCCAAGGGCGCCTACATCAAGGGCATCACCCTCGCGAGCACCATGGGCCCGGGCATCAAGGTGGACTCGGCGCTCGTGAAGGACCTCAAGGCCTACTCGGCTTAGACTCCCCGGCCCGCGTCCCCGCGGGCCCCGCTCTTCGAGTTCGTGCAGCGGCCTGCCCTGCGGTCGCTCCGGGCGGCGTAACCGCGTCGCGTCGACTGCGTCCCCGCCGCGCCTTCTTGCGGCCATCGTCGGCTCGCGCCCGGGATTGGGAGTTCACGGCGCCGGGCGGGGGGGGCTCACGGGAAGCGTTGCGGCGGCCTAAACGGCGAATCGCGAATCGCCGAATCGCGGGTAACCGCCCGAGGAAATTTTCGGATTTCGGGCCAGAGACAGCCGGTCGCCTCAGGGCGTTAATGGCGCAAGCCGCCGGTCGAGGCCGTGGACAGACCACAGGCTGGCATCGGCCCTGAAAAAGGGGGCCCTTTCGGGTCGCCTTCATTCCAGGAAAGGAGGAAAACCCTAACAGGCAATGGACAAGGATACGAAAAAGGCCGTGCTCTCCGAGCTCAAGGCCATCTTCAAGGGATCCCAGGCCGTCTTCGTCGCCGACTTCAAGGGGCTTTCCGTCACCGCGCAGAACCAGCTGAGGCTCAAGGTGCGCGCCGCCGGGGGCGGCTTCAGGGTGGCCAAGAATACCCTGACGCGGCTGGCCGTGGACGATGCCGGGGCGTCGGGCATAAGGCCCCATCTTATCGGCAACAACGCGCTGGCGTACACCGAAGGCGATCCGGTGGCCCTGGCCAAGGCCGTCACGGACTTCGCGAAGGACGAGGAGAAGTTCCAGATCAAGTGCGGCGTCCTGGGCTCCAAGGCCCTCACGGCGGACGACATCAGGACTCTTTCCAAGCTGCCTTCCAGGGAGGCCCTGGTGGCGACGCTCCTGGGCACCCTGAACGCGGTGCCGGGCTCGCTCGTGCGCGTCCTGGCCGGCGTCCCGCAGAAGCTGGTCCGTCTCATCTCGGCAATAGGCGAGCGGAAGGGCGAGAAGCCCGAAGCCGCCTGAAAATGCCGACGACCCGAAAGATTCCCCGGGGGCCAGCGCGCCCCCCTACGGGCCCGGTCAGCGGGCCCGACGGAGCAAGACACATATCATGAGCGTTTCCAAGGAAGAGGTTATCGAGTTCCTCAAGAACATGTCCGTTATCGAGCTGTCCGGCCTGGTGAAGGAGCTCGAGGAGATCTTCGGCGTGTCCGCCGCCGCCCCGGTGGCCGTGTCCGCCGCCGGCCCCGCCGTGGCGGTCGAGGCGGGGCCCCCGCCCGAGGAGCAGACGGAGTTCACCCTGGTCCTGACCGAGGTGGGCCCGCAGAAGATCAACATCATCAAGGAGGTCCGCGCCATAGTGCCCGGCCTTGGCCTGAAGGAGGCCAAGGAGCTGGTCGAGGGCGCCCCGCAGAACGTGAAGGAAGGCATCACCAAGGAGGAGGCCGAGAAGTTCAAGAAGCAGCTCGAGGCCCTGGGCGCAAAGGTGGAGATCAAGTAGCGCCCCATTTCCGTCGCCCGCGGCCGGCCTCATGCCCGGCCGGTCGCGGGCCAAGCTACGCCCCGGAGGACGGGTGGTCTATCCGCCGGGGATTTCGGCCATAACCGCCGCCCGCCGCCCCCGAACGGGGGGAGGTGACCCCATAGCCCTGAAGACATTCTATTGCCAGCTCCGCCGTCCGCGCGGCGGACTTGACGAGGGAAACTGAAGTTCTCGCGGGCGTCGCGCCGCCAAGGCCCCGCCCGCTCCCCTGTGCCGTAGGACCGCGCGAGCGGTCGCGCGGCCCGGGGGGCCCCAGGCCCCCGGGCCCATAGCCTAAAAGCCTCAGCCTCCTGTCGCCCTCGCAAGGCTTCGGGAAAGGGTCAGGCCGAGCACATTGGAAGAAGAAACTCTGCCCTTGAACGGTAACGCCTCACCCGCCGCGTCGGCCTTTCCAGGAAATGGCCGCTGCGGCGGGCACGGGGCTTTTTTGCCCTCCGGATCCTTACGGGCCTGAGGGCACGGGGGTGGCCGCCCGCCCCCGGCCGGAGGAAAAATGTCAACAGCCGCCAGCCACTTACGCCTGCGGAAGAATTTCGGCAAGACCGACCAGGTGGCCGAAATGCCGAACCTCATCGACATCCAGCGCAATTCCTACGAGCGCTTCCTGCAGAAGGAGACCCCGCCGGAAAGGCGGGGGAACTTCGGCCTGCAGGCCGTGTTCAACAGCGTGTTCCCCATCGACGACTACCAGGGGAACGTGCGCCTGGTCTTCAAGGAGTACGCGTTCGAGGACGTCAAGTACGACATCGACGAGTGCATCGCCAAGGGCATGAACTTCGAGGCGCCGCTCAAGATCAAGGTCGGCCTCGAGATATACTCGTCCAGCCTCAAGGACGAGGGCGCGGGCGCCTTCGACGGGGTGAACGATCCCAGGGCCAAGCAGAAGCCCAAGGAGGCCAAGGAGAGCTGGATCTACTTCGGCACCCTGCCGCTCATGACCGACAAGGGCACCTTCATCATCAACGGCTCCGAGCGGGTCATCGTCTCCCAGCTCCACCGCTCCCCCGGCATCTTCTTCGACCACGACCGCGGCAAGACCCACTCCTCCGGCAAGATCCTCTACAGCGCCCGCATCATCCCGGCCAGGGGCTCCTGGCTGGATCTCGAGTTCGACCCCAAGGACCTCATCATCGCCCGCATCGACCGCCACAGGAAGTTCCCGGTCACGCTCCTCCTGAAGGCCCTGGACTACTCGTCCAAGGAGCTCCTGGACTACTTCTACATGCGGGAGTGGCTGGTCTTCACCGACGACGGGGCCATGCGCAGGCTGCCGTCGCCGGAGCACTTCGAGGGCACCGAGATCGTGGCCGACGTGCCCAACCCCCTCTACATGCCCCTGCCCCCGGGCGCCACGGCCGAGGAGAAGCGGGCCAGGGACCCCAAGACCCGGGACGCGTTCCTGATCCAGCGGGGCGAGCGCGAGAACAGGATCCAGCGCATCCACGTGAGGAAGATGGCGGAGCGCGGCATCGACTCGCTCCCCGCCAGGCCCGAGGACTTCCTGGGCAAGTACGCGGCCGAGGACATCTACGACCCCGGCACGGGCGAGGTGCTCCTGGAGATAAACAGGGAGCTGGAAGAGGACTCGCTCGCCGCCATCCGCGCGTCGGGCATCAGGGAGATCCCCTTCCTCTACATCAACCCGCTGGCGGAGAACAAGAAGCTCAGGGCCTCCTCCTCGTTCAGGGACACGCTCGCGGGCGACAACGTGGAGTTCGCGGACGAGGCCATCTCCGAAATCTTCCGCAAGAACCGCCCCAGCTCGCCGCCGACCCCCGATCTGGTCAAGCTCTACTTCCACAACCTCTTCTTCCACCCGGAGCATTACGACCTCTCCGAGGTGGGGCGCATCAAGCTGAACGAACGGCTCTTCCGGCGGCACAGGCTAGAGCCGCCGAGGCTTCCGAACCAGGACTGCTCCAACATCCTCTGCCGCGAGGACATCAAGGCGGCGGTGAAGGAGCTCCTGGCGCTCAAGGACATCGAGGCCGACGGGGACGACATAGACCACCTGGGCAACCGCCGCGTGCGCGCCGTGGGCGAACTGCTGGAGAACCAGTACCGCGTGGGCCTGGTCAGGATGGACAAGTCCATCCGCGAGCGCATGACCATGAACAACGACGTTTCCGAGCTGGATCCCCACGATCTCATCAACTCCAAGCCCGTCTCGGCGGTGGTGAAGGAGTTCTTCGGCACGAGCCAGCTCTCGCAGTTCATGGACCAGAACAACCCGCTCTCCGAGATTACCCACAAGCGCAGGCTCTCGGCCCTGGGCCCCGGCGGCCTCACCCGCGACCGCGCGGGCTACGAGGTCCGCGACGTGCATCCCACGCACTACGGGCGCATCTGTCCCATCGAGACCCCCGAAGGCCCGAACATCGGGCTCATCGTCTCGCTCGCCACCTACGCGCGGGTAAACGAGCACGGCTTCATCGAGACCCCTTACCGCGAGGTCGTCGGCGGCAAGCCCACCGACAAGGTGAAGTACCTGACCGCCGAGGAGGAGAAGGAGAAGGTGGTCGCCCAGGCCAACGTGCCCCTGTCGCGGGACGGGGAGTTCACGGACAGCGAGATCACCTGCCACCAGGACGGGAACTACGTCATCAAGACCAAGGATCTGATCGAGTTCATGGACGTCTCCCCGAACCAGCTGGTCTCGGTCGCCTCCGCCCTCATCCCGTTCCTGGAGCACGACGACGCCAACCGCGCGCTCATGGGATCGAACATGCAGCGCCAGGCCGTGCCGCTCCTGCGTACCGAGGCCCCGCTGGTGGGCACGGGCATCGAGAAGGTGGTGGCCGAGGATTCCGGCGTCACCGTGCTGGCGGCGTACGACGGCGTGGTCGAGGACGCGGACGCGTCGCGCATAGTCATGCGCTACACCGATCCCCAGGCGGGCCGGGACGGCAAGTGGGTCGTCATCTACAAGCTCAACAAGTTCCAGCGCTCCACCCACTCCACCTGCTTCAACCAGCGCCCCATCGTCGCCCCGGGCGACTCGGTGAGGAAGGGCCAGGTGCTGGCGGACGGGCCGGCCACCGAGATGGGCGAGCTGGCCCTGGGCCGCAACGTCATGGTGGCCTTCATGACCTGGGGAGGGTACAACTTCGAGGACTCGATCCTCGTGAGCGAGCGGCTCGTGCGCGAGGACGTGTTCACCTCGGTCCACATCGAGGTCCACGAGGTCGTGGCCCGCGACACGAAGCTGGGCCCCGAGGAGATAACCCGCGACATCCCGAACCTCGGCGACGAGTCGCTCGCGCAGCTGGACAACTCCGGCATCGTGCGCATCGGCGCCTACGTGAAGCACGACGACATACTCGTCGGACGCGTGACCCCCAAGGGCGAGACCCAGCTCTCCCCGGAGGAGAAGCTTCTCCGCGCCATCTTCGGCGAGAAGGCCAACGACGTGAAGGACACCTCCTACAGGCTCCCCCCGGGCGCCGAGGGCATCGTCATCGACGCGCGGGTCTTCTACCGCAAGGGCACAGAGAAGTGCTCGCGGTCGATCGAGATCGAGAACGACGAGATCGAGCGCCTGAACAAGGACCAGCAGGACGAGAAGCACATCATCACGAAGAACATCCAGGCCCAGCTCTCCGAGCTCCTGGAAGGGAAGACCCTGGCCGCCGCGCTGCCGCTCACGGCGGAGGCGCCGCCGGACCTGAAGCTCCAGAAGCGCGATGTCGTGACGGCCGAGGCCGTCAGGGCCCTGAGGCCCGGGATCTGGTCGGCGGCAGAGTTCGCCGAGGACGGGGCGGGCGCCGTGCGCGCGGAGGTGGACAGGCTCCTGGGCGTGTACAAGGAGCAGACGGACATCCTGGAGGAGATCTTCCAGCGCAAGAAGGAGAAGATCCAGAAGGGCGACGAGCTGCCCCCGGGCGTCATCAAGACCGTGAAGGTGTTCGTCGCCACCAAGCGGAAGCTCTCCGTCGGCGACAAGATGTGCGGGCGTCACGGCAACAAGGGCGTCGTCTCCCGCGTGCTCCCGGAGGAGGACATGCCCTTCTTCGAGGACGGCACCCCGGTGGATCTGGTCGTGAACCCCCTCGGCGTGCCCAGCCGCATGAACGTGGGCCAGATCCTGGAGACCCACCTGGGCTGGGCCTCCAAGGAGCTCGGCCGCGAGATAGGCGCCATGGTGGACGCCGCCAGGGCCGCGGCGGACGCGGCGGCGACGGCCCAGCTGAAGGTCAAGCTCAAGGCCATCCTGGGCGACCGCGACTTCGAGCGGTTCTGCTCGGGCCTGGACGACGGCGACATCCTGGACATCGCGTCCCGGTCCCGCGACGGCCTGCACGTGGCCACGCCGGTCTTCGACGGGGCGGACGAGACCGAGATCCGCCGCTACCTGGCGGAGGCCAACCTGCCGGTGACGGGCCAGACGGTCCTGCGCGACGGCCGCACCGGCGAGCCCTTCGAGAACGACGTGACCGTGGGCATCATGTACATGCTGAAGCTCCACCACCTGGTGGACGACAAGATCCATGCCCGCTCGATAGGGCCCTACTCGCTGGTCACCCAGCAGCCCCTGGGCGGCAAGGCCCAGTTCGGCGGCCAGAGGCTGGGCGAGATGGAGGTCTGGGCCATGGAGGCCTACGGCGCCGCCTACAGCCTCCAGGAGTTCCTGACGGTCAAGTCGGACGACGTGACCGGGCGCACCCGCATGTACGAGAAGATCGTGAAGGGAGACACCTCGCTGGAGGCGGGCCTGCCCGAGAGCTTCAACGTGCTGGTCAAGGAGCTCCAGTCCCTGGCCCTGGACGTCGAGCTCATGGAGGACGCGATGGAGTCGGCCGGGGCCGATGCCCTGGACGGCGCTTCCGAGTCCGACTACCAGTCCCTGCCGTCCGCGAAGGCCCTCCCCGCGTCCAAGGCCAACGGGGGCCGCAAGGCGCCCGGCCGCCCGAAGAAGGCGGCGGAGATGGCGTCCGAGGCCGCGCTCGGACTCCCCGCCCAGGATGACGAGCCCGACGCCGAATTCTCGCCCGTGCCCGAGGGCGTCAACCTATCGCCGGCATCGTTCGTCGATCCTTCAGAGATGCTCCCGGGGACCGGAACGCCCGGGGACGCCGAATCGGTCGGGGCGTCCGAAGAGCCGGAAGTCCCCGAGACTCCCGAAGCCGCGGCGCCCCCGTCGTCGGCGACCGCCGATCCGGAGTCCGATGCCAAGCCCGCCGCGAAGGCCGGCGCGAAGGTCGCGGCCAAGGGAGAAACGAAGGCCGTGACGAAGGCCGAAGCTAAGGAAGGTCCCAAGGCCGGGACGAAGGACGGGGCCAAGGCGGCCCCGAAGACGGCAGGCCCCAAGGCCGGCACGAAGGCGGCAGGCGCCAAGGCCGCTAAGGCCGGAGCGAAGCCCGCCTCCAGGCCCGGACCTGAGGAGGCCCCGCAGGCGGCCCCCGCAGGCGGCGCCGGGGACGCCCCCGATGAAGACTAGGGGTCCCAGGCGTCCGGCGCGGCCGTCCGCTTGGCGGACGGCCGACGCGACCTGACCCGGCAAAGGCATACGGCCCGCGCGGCCCACGCACCGCAGGCCCCTCCACGGACTTTCCCGGCCCCCGGCCTCAGCCGGGGGCCGTCTTCCCGCTTTTTCCGGCGCGGCCGCCGCTCCGGGAAGGAGGAACCACATGGAAGACGTCTCAAGCTATTTCCAGAAGCCCAAGGACCCCATCAGCTTCAACCACGTGCGGATCTCGCTCGCCAGCGCCGACAAGATCCGCGGCTGGAGCAAGGGCGAGGTCAAGAAGCCCGAGACCATCAACTACAGGACCTTCAAGCCGGAGAAGGACGGCCTGTTCTGCGCCAAGATCTTCGGGCCGACCAAGGACTACGAGTGCAACTGCGGCAAGTACAAGCGCATGAAGCACCGCGGCGTGGTCTGCGAGAAGTGCGGCGTCGAGGTCATCCAGGCCAAGGTCAGGCGCGAGAGGATGGGGCACATCGAGCTGGCTTCCCCCGTCGCCCACATCTGGTTCCTGAAGAGCCTGCCGTCCAAGATCGGGAACATAGTCGACATCTCGCTCAAGGACATGGAGAAGATCCTCTACTTCGACAGCTACATCGTGCTGAGCAGCAGCATCCCCCAGGTCAAGCCGGGCGAGCTCATGAGCGACGAGCGCTACCGCGACTGCCGCCTCCAGTACGGGGACGGCTTCGAGGCCGGCATCGGCGCCGAGGCGGTCCAGAAGCTCATCCGGTCCATCGACCTGGACGAGCTCTCAGCGAGGCTCCGCAAGGAGCTCGCCGAGACCAGCTCCGACGCCAAGCGCAAGAAGATCGTGAAGCGCCTGCGCATCGTCGAGGCCTTCCGCGACTCGGGGAACGACCCCGCGTGGATGATCCTGGACGTCATCCCCGTGCTACCCCCCGACCTGAGGCCACTGGTGCCCCTGGAGGGCGGCAGGTTCGCCACGAGCGACCTGAACGACCTCTACCGCAGGGTCATCAACCGCAACAACCGCCTGAAGAGGCTCATGGAGCTGGGCGCCCCGGACATCATCGTCAAGAACGAGAAGCGCATGCTCCAGGAGGCCGTGGACGTCCTCTTCGACAACGGTCGCCGCGGGAAGACCATCACCGGGGCCAACAAGCGGGCGCTCAAGTCGCTCTCCGACATGCTGAAGGGCAAGGGCGGGCGCTTCAGGCAGAACCTCCTGGGCAAGCGCGTGGACTACTCCGGACGCTCCGTCATCGTGGTCGGCCCCGACCTGAGGCTCCACCAGTGCGGGCTCCCCAAGAAGATGGCCCTGGAGCTGTTCAAGCCCTTCATCTACCAGAAGCTCGAGGAGAAGAACATCACCTCCACCATCAAGGCCTCCAAGAAGCTGGTGGAGAAGGAGTCCGACGAGGTCTGGGACACCCTCTCCGAGGTGGTCCAGGAGTACCCGGTGCTCCTGAACCGCGCTCCCACGCTGCACAGGCTGGGCATCCAGGCCTTCGAGCCCATCCTGATCGAGGGCAAGGCCATCCAGCTCCACCCGCTGGTCTGCACCGCCTTCAACGCTGACTTCGACGGGGACCAGATGGCCGTGCACGTGCCGCTCTCCAGCGAGGCCCAGACCGAGGCCCGCTGCCTCATGATGAGCACCAACAACATCCTCTCCCCCGCGAACGGCGACCCCATCATCGTGCCCACCCAGGACATCGTTCTGGGGCTCTACTACCTGACCCTGGAGAAGCCCGGGGCCAAGGGCGAGGGCAAGGTGCTCTCCGGCGTGAACGAGGTCCGCATGGCCTACGACGCCGGCGCCCTGGACCTGCAGGCGAAGATAACCGTGCGCGTGAACGGCGAGCGCGTGGACACCACCACGGGCCGCGTGCTCCTCTACGAGATCATGCCCCCGGCCATCCGCTTCGCCGAGGTGAACAAGCTCATGAAGAAGAGCGCCCTGAAGGACCTGGTGGCCACGGCCTTCCGGCGCTGCGGGACCAAGGACACGGTGCTCCTGGCGGACAAGATAAAGGATCTGGGCTACCGCTACGCCACGCGGGCGGGCATCTCCATCTGCATCGCCAACATGATCATCCCCGACTCCAAGCCCGGGATCCTGGCCAGCGCCGAGGACTCGGTGCGCAAGGCCGAGAAGGAGCACGTCCAGGGGGCGATCTCGCTTTCCGAGCGCAACAACAAGATAATCGACATCTGGGAGAGGGCCAAGGAGACCCTGGCCAACGCCATGATGGAGCAGATGCGCTCCAAGCGCATCGACTCCGCCGTGGCCGGCGGGGACGCCTCCGAGGCCGCGGGCTTCAACCCCATCTTCATGATGGCCGACTCTGGCTCCAGGGGCAACAAGGACCAGATGCGCCAGCTCTCGGGCATGCGCGGGCTCATGAGCAAGCCGACCGGCGAGATCATCGATCAGCCCATCACGGCGAACTTCCGGGAGGGGCTCTCGGTCCTGCAGTACTTCGTCTCGACCCACGGCGCCCGCAAGGGGCTCATCGACACGGCCCTGAAGACCTCCAACTCGGGTTACCTCACCCGGAGGCTCGTGGACGTGGCCCAGGACAGCATCATACTGGAGGTCGACTGCAGGCCCAGGCAGGGCGGCTACATCGAGGTGGAGCCGCTCCGGGACGGCCCCATGACCCTCCAGACCCTGGGCGAGAGGATATTGGGGCGGACCGCCTTCGAGGACATCGTGGACTCCGGCACCCGGGCCGTGCTGGTGAAGGCCGGGGACGAGATAGACGAGGAGGCGGTCGAGGCCATCAGGACCTCGGGGCTCACCCGCGTGAAGATCCGCTCGGTGCTGACCTGCGAGTCCAAGAAGGGCATCTGCGCCAAGTGCTACGGCAGGGACCTGGCCCACGGCAAGATCATCCAGATAGGCGAGTCGGTGGGCATCATCGCCGCCCAGTCGATCGGCGAGCCCGGCACCCAGCTCACCATGCGCACCTTCCACATCGGCGGCACGGCCTCGCAGAAGCAGACCACCTCCTCCATCTCGGTGGGCGTGCACGGCCGCGTGGGCTTCAGCAGGGACGTGCGGCTCATACGCGGCGTCAACAACGAGCTGGTCGTCATGTCCCGCAAGGGCGAGATGTACGTGAACGACGACGCGGGCATCCCCCGCGAGACCCACGTCCTGGGCCATGCCGCGCACCTGAGGTTCCGCTACGCCAAGGGCCTGCGGCTCCCCGAGAGCCTCACCCCCGAGGAGGCCAGGAAGGCCGTCCTGGACAGGCTCCCCGCCGAGCGCGAGTCGATCCGGGCGGCGCTCGCGGGCCTCAAGGGCCCCGGGGACCTGAAGGACCGCCAGGCCGCGGTGAACGAGGCCTTCGCGAGCTGCGCCGCGGTGCTCTCCGCGGCCGACTGCCTGGAGTCCAGCGGCCAGCTGAACCCCATGAGCCAGGAGGAGCCGCAGGTCGTGGAGATCCAGGGGGACTGGGCGGAGCTCCTGGCCGTCGTCGACCGCTCCCGGGTCGCCCTGGACGAGTACAACCTCCAGTACGACGAGGACCGCGAGCGCCTGGCCGAGGATTACGACCTTCAGGTGCGGCCGGGCATGGTCTGCGTCGTCTGGGACCAGTTCGCGCGGCATATCCTGACCGAGGCCACCGGCGTGGTCCGCTACCTGGACCTCAAGTCCGGCGAGACCTTCGTCAAGAAGGAGGACAGCCAGACCGCCAAGTCCGAGAAGATGGTCATCGAGTACAAGGGCGCGGACGACCTGCGGCCCCGCATCGCCATAACCGACCCGGCGGGGTCGTCGCTCAGGTCCTCCACGGGCCACGAGATCGACTACCAGCTCCCCCTGAACGCCAGCATCCTGGTCGAGGACGGGGACAAGGTCTTCGCGGGCCAGTCGCTCGCGAAGATCACGAACGAGACCTCCAAGACCAAGGACATCACCGGCGGTCTCCCGCGCGTGTCCGAGCTCTTCGAGGTGAGGAAGCCCAAGGAGGTGGCGGTCATCAGCGAGATAGACGGCACCGTGTCGTTCTCGCCGCAGACCGTCAAGGGGAAGCGGCGGATAATCGTCACCCCCGACCAGGGCGATCCCATGCACTACGAGATCCCCAAGAGCAAGCACGTCATCGTGAGCGAGAACGACTACGTGCATTCGGGGGAGAAGCTCATCGACGGCGCCGCCAACCCCCAGGACATCCTGGCCATCCGCGGCCCCATCGAGCTGGCCAAGTACATCGTGGACGAGGTCCAGAAGATCTACCGCGGCGAGGGCGTGCATATCAACGACAAGCACATCGAGGTCATCGTCCGCCAGATGCTCCGCAAGGTCCGCATCGACGACGCGGGCGAGACGGGGCTTCTGGCCGGTGAGTCCATCGACCGCCAGCGCTTCATGCGCATCAACGAGGAGGCCGAGCGCTCCGGCAAGGTCCCCGCCACCGCCTCCCCTGTGCTCCAGGGCATCACAAAGGCCTCGCTCTCCACCGAGAGCTTCATCTCGGCGGCGAGCTTCCAGGAGACCACCAAGGTGCTCACCGAGGCGTCGGTCGCCGGGAAGACCGACACGCTCACCGACCTCAAGGCCAACGTCATCATGGGGAGGCTCATCCCCGCCGGCACCGGCCTCCACAAGTACATGATGCGCATCCCCAAGGACCGGACCCCCGAGACCCGGCTCGCGGACGATTAGCGTCGGCTTCGCCCCGCCAATGACAAGGCGGGCCCGCAGAACGGGCCCCCTCCCCGGACGCCTCCCGCTTCCGGGGAGGGGGCCCATTTTTTCCCGGCGGCTTCAGGCCGGTCGCCGCGGCTTCCCGGCACGCCCGAAGCTCCCGGCACGCCCGAAGCGCCGGTCCAGGAAACAGGAAACCTTCGCCGGAAGGCCCCTGCGGGGAAGAAGGGGGCCTACGGATGTCTTCCCGCGATTTCCAGTGGAAAAACATGCCTGCGGGGGGTAATATCCTGTCGAGGGCGTCTGGGGGCCAGCGACCGCCGCAGGCGAAGGCGGCGCTCGGTCCGATTAGGAGGCGAGATATGGGACGGGTCTTGAACATGCGGGCCGCCGGGCGAAGCCTGACCGCGGCTCCCGGCAGGGCTTCGGTATTCGCGGCGGCCCTGATCATTCTCGCCGCGGCCTTCCTCCTGGCCTCGACGGACGCCGCGGCCGATACCAAGGATACCTGCCGGAAGACCTCCCGCGGGGACGTGACCTGCACCGGCAAGGACGGGGACAAGCGTACGCGGACCGACTGCGAGAGGAACCCCCGAGGCTACAACTGCACCAGGCGCACCGCCGACGGGGAGAGGACGCGTTCCCGCTGCCTCAAGACCTCCACGGGCCAGCTGGACTGCACGTCGGGCACGGGCCGGGACAGGACCCGGACCGTCTGCAACGAGAACAGCGGTGGCGACGTCGAATGCCGCACCAGGGGCACCTCCGGCTCCAGGACGGACACCAGTTGCCAGACGGACAGCAGAGGCAGGACGGTCTGCAAGGGCAAGGACAGGCGGCGTTAGGCGGCGTATGGGCGAAGCGGCGGGACATGCGGCAAGGAGCCCGGCGCGTGCCGGACAAAGATCCGGGATCGGTCGCGTGACCGGGTTAGCGCTCCTTGCCCCCGCGTTCCACGCGGCGCTTTCGCTACGCGCTCCGGATGCCCTGGCCGAGGGCTGGCACTATCTCTGGCGCCTGATATCCCCCGTAGCTTGCAGCGGGGATATGAGGCGCGTTCAGCCCTGAGTTTCGATGTGTTTTCCGATAATCGATTCCACTGCAAAAACCCTCCCCCTCGACCGAGAGGCGGAACGCTTTGTGGCCATCGCGTTGGCGCACCCTTGCGCTTAAGCCTTTAACCATCGCCATTCTGGCGCACCATTTACCCAGCATTCTGCCTTCAAATTGCTACCTGGAGGTGATGGTGGGGGTTTTTTGCAGTGGAATCATAATTGATTCCACTGCAAAAACCCTCCCCCTCGACAGAAAGGCGGAACGCTTTGTGTCCATCGTATTGGCACCCTTGCGCTTAAGCCTTTGACCACCGCCATTCTTGCGCACCATGTACCCAGCATTCTGCCCTCAAAGTGCTACCTGGAGGTGAGGGTGGGGGTTTTTGCAGTGGAATTATAATTCAGGTTTCTTCGCCGAATGCGGCGGCTCCGCCGCCGAAGGCGAAGGCTTGCCCGCTAGCGGAGATGGTGCGCGGAACGTGAAAAAAGATGGCCCGGACGGCGGACATGGCCGCTGAAGATGCCGTTCCGTCCGCAGGTCAGGGCGAAGGAATGCATGAAATGGATGCGCGTCCCGAAAATTCGAGGCAGGACGGCCCGCCCGTCAAGCAGGAAGCGACCCCCTATGCCGCGCCGCACTTCGGGCACTCCTGGAAGCCCGCTCTCATAGCGGTCCTGGTCGCGGGACTTGCCGTGGCGGCGTTTATCATCGGCGCCTGGTACCACAAACAGCAGTTCGTCTGTGTCATGACCGCCTCGGGCACGGTCGTCTGCGGCCAGAGCTCCGGCCCGGCGGGCGGAGCCGCCGGCGCCTCGTTCGTCCAGCCGCAGGCCGAAAGCTACAGGGAAGGCCGCAGAAAAGTCACGGAGACCAGATGCCACAACGACGAGCAGGGCGTTCAGATCTGCCGCACCACTGAATACTCCGAATGACGGCACCTTCTTGAGGATGACCGGCCTGGCCGCAGGACCCTCCCGGTCGTATCGCGGCAGGAGATGACGTCGGCCGCCGAAAGCCTGACGCGTCCTTCGGGCTTCTTCGGGCAAAGGACATGCCTTCCCGCAACAGGCTTCAGGGACGCGCGGATCGCAGGTAGGGATGCTTGCCGTAACGTGCGCCGACCTTGCGGGCCGGTTCGGGGCCCCGGTATCCATAGGCCTGCGGACAACGGGAATCAGGGTCCCATGTCCCATGACCGGGGCGAGCGCGAACCTGATCGTTACGTTGCCGCGGACGAACCGCAGGCCTGCCGGGATCGTCCATGCGTCCGACGGCCATGTGCCGAAGCCGGATTACGGCAGGACGCCGCCGCCGATCCGGGCCTGAACGGCCTTGCCGCAGTTTCCGCCGTGGTCTGCCATCCCCGCGTGATAAGCGGCGTTGACTGGGCTCGCGACATACCCGCGAAGGGACCGGAGACCAGCGGAACGTGGCGGGAGACATTCCCGAAAGCGCAGTCCGGAAGGAGTGGGCAGATCGGATACCGGCCTGCGTCGCGAAGGCGATCGTGACCGCAGGGTTGCGGCCATAAACGACGACGCTCCGCCGAAATGTACCGCAACCCGGTTTCCGGCTCATCCTCCTCACATTTCGCCCGCCATCCTCACCCCGCCGATCCCGTGTTCAGGCTCATCACGTCGGCCTTCCGCCCGGAGTTTCCGGCCCGTCGGGCAGCCTCCGGGCATTCCGGCATCCGCTTTCCCGATGTCCACTGGTTCCGGCATTGGCGGATAAGCCATTCGGCCAGCGTTTTCCGGCATGTCGCGGGTCAAGACGTCTTTACCCGCCTGACGCCATAAGGTATGATCTGCGAGGTTCGCTTTCCCCGGCGGGTTACGCCGGGCCTCACGCCGCCTGGAGGTTTACGACGTCTGTATGGCGAGATTAGCCCGTATAGCCCTAATTATGCTTCTCTTTTTGCTCGCGCTCCGGCCCGGGGCCGCCCTGGCCCAGGACTACGTGGTTCAGGTGAGTTCCCTTTCCACCCTGGAGGCCGCCCAGACGGAGGCCCAGAGGCTCCTGGGCCAGGGGGTGCCCAGCTTCCAGAGGTCGGAGGAGATCCCGGAACGCGGCATCGTGCATCGGGTCTACTTGGGGCCTTTCTCCTCCCGCGCCGAGGCCCAGGCGGCCGCCGAGGCGCTCAAGACGGCTGGCGTCGTGAAGGACTATATCCTGCGCACCGATGGCGGCACCACAGGCACCCCGGCCGGTCCCGCCGCCTCCGCCCCGGCCGTTGCGCCGCCGCAGGGCGGCACGGACTCCGGGCCTGCGGAGCCTTTCGACCCGGAGGCCGCCTCCGGGCCGCCTCCGGAAGCCTTCGACCCTGAGACGCCCGTCCTGCAGGCCCCTGCAGCCGCGACGCCGCAGGTTCCCCAGGCCCAGGTGCCCGGAGGCGCCTACGGCCCGGCTCCGACGCTGGGACCTGGAGGCGAGGCCTGGGCCCCGCCTCTGCCTCCCCAGGCGCCTGTCCAGCAGCCCGCCGCAGACGATGCCTGGGGCGGACCGCCCGCAGTCCCCGGAACAGTCGGCGGATCCGCTCCGCCCAGGGCCGTGGCGCCTGGCGAGACCGTCTACTGGACCGAGGGCGGGGGAGACGCCGCGGCCGCCGCGGCCGAAGGCTGGCCGCCCCCGCCGCCCCAGGCCCCCGCCGCCGTGCCTCCCGTCGGCCAGGCTCCAGCCGCCGTGCCTCCCGTCGGCCTGGCGCCAGCCGCCGTGCCTCCCGTCGGCCAGGCGCCAGCCGCCGAAGGCTGGCCGCCACCGCCCCCCCGGGCCCCGGCTACCCAACAGCCTTCCGCCGAGGGCTGGCCGCCTCCGCCACCCCAGGCTCCGGCGCCCAAGCCGGACGATTGGGGTCAGGCGCCCGCCGTTCCGGTTCCTCCTTCCGCACCCGGCGCGGTTCCACCCGTCGCGATCGCCCCACCAGCGGCACCTCCGACAGCGGTCGCCTCTTCGGCTACGCCTCCTAACACGGTCGTCCTTCCGGCGGAGCCTCCGGTTTCGGCACCCGCCGCTGCCGTTCCGGGCGCGGTTCCCCCCGTCGCGGCCGTACCGGCGGCCGTCATGACCGGCTCCCCGCAACCCGATGCCTGGGACGGCAAGGCCAACTCGTTTACGGCCTTGGTCGATCTTTCCTCCAGCATGCTCTGGCTGTCCCCCTGCCGGGGGGGACTGGTCAAGGCCGAGGCCGAGAGCGCGCTTCTCCGCAAGATAAGCCAGCGTCTCCCGAACCGTCCCTACATAGCGGCGCTGAGGGTGTTCGGCTACCAGCAGGCCTGGCGCGAGGCCGACTTCACGACGCTTTACTACGGCCCCACGGCCTACGAGTCGGACGGATTCGACCGGGCGGTGGCGAGGCTCGCCCCGGCCAACGCCGTGTCCCCATTCGGGGTGGCGCTCAGGGCCACGGCCGAGGAACTCGCCGCCTTGCCCTCACCCCGGGCGGTACTGATGTTCTCCGACTTCGAGGTGACCTCAGATCCGGGCGATCCGCCCCAGGAGAGCGGACGGCTCCGCGGCCGCTTCGGGGGAGACACGCGTGTCTACGCCTTTTTCGTCACAAAGGACCGCAAGGCCAAGACGCTTGCCGCCAACGTCGCCGCCTCGGGAGGGGGGCAAAGCTTCGACGTGTGTGCTATGCTTGGTGACGAGGCCGCCTTCGAAGCCATGATGGACGAGATTTTCGGACCCAAGGAGGAGCCTCCCTGCGCGGATTCGGACGGGGACGGGGTCTGCGACGTCCAGGACCAGTGCCCCTCCACCCCGAAGGGGGCCCCGGTGGACAGCCGGGGATGCTGGATCGCGGCCTATTCGCAGTTCTTCGACTTCGACAAGGCCGTCGTGAAGAGCGCCTTTTTGCCCAGGCTCCAGTATGCCGCCGAAATCATCAGGAACAACCCCCAGATAGGCGAGATCATCATCGCTGGCCATACGGACGACAAGGGGACGGACTCCTACAACATGGATCTGGGCCGCCGCAGGGCGCAGGCCGTCATGGACGTCCTGGTCAAAAACGGCGCCCCCGCCGAGAGGATGAAGGTGGAGTCCTTCGGGAAGACCAGGCCGGTGGCGGAGAACACCACCGAGGAGGGTCGGGCCCGGAACCGGCGGGTGGAGTTCCACGTCGGGGATGTCCCTCCGGCCGCTTAGTCCGGGGCGGATTTCCGGGCGCGGGCCTTTGAGGGGCCCGCAAGCGGGCGAGGGCTTTCCGCCCCCGCCCGGGGGCGTCCGGGTTTCGGGCTACCAGAGGCAGGAAGTAAGGGAGCCGGGCTTCCCGTTCCTGCGGTTCCTGGGCCCGAAGGGGCCCGAAGGGGCCCGTGCCCGCAATCCAGGATCCGGACGGAGGGCTTGCCCCCGGAGGATCCGTCAGGTCGGTTCATGATAGGGCCAGTCAACAGGGGCAACCTGGCGTCCATCTTCGCGGCGGCGACGTTCAAGACGGCGCAGCACAACGAGAGGACCAACGTCTCGCAGCTCCTGACCCGGAGCGAGGCCCAGGCCATGGCCCACAACTCCTCCGGGCCCATGCAGCGGACCACCTACCTTGCCCACCAGATACAGCCGGTCTCCGTCGGGCGGCACCAGAACGCGCATATCCCTGATCTAACCAAGCAGAACTACAGCGCCCTGGCCGACAGCCAGAGCAATTACCACGCGGCAGACTACCTGCCCAGGAACTACAACGCCCTTGGCCAGGTGGCCCAGATAGCCGACCAGGCCTCGGCCGGGGTCGTCATCAACAGGGTCATCTGAGCGGGCCGCCGGCGGGGCCGGGCCACGATGCGCCTAACGCCCGGCCTGCGCCAGCGTCCCCGTTTTCCGGGTCGGACCGCGTCGGGAGGCGGCGGCTTCGGGCGAGGCTTTCCCGCAGGAGGGCACGGGAGCCCAGATGTCTTTCAACATTTCGGAATTCGCCCGCGTAAACAAGGTCTTCCTCATCTGGACGGCCTTCGGGGCGCTGATCTACCTCCTGAGGGACCTCTTCGGGCTGGTGTTCATCACCTTCGTCCTGAGCTTCGTCATCTGCAGCGTGGCCCGTTTCTTCACTCACGTCCTGAAGGTCAAGCGCAGGAGGGTGGTCGTCTGCGGCATCTACGTCCTTCTCCTGACCGCCATCGCCTGCTTCCTCATCATGGGCTTCCCCAAGATCCTGGCCGAGGCCCGCGAGTTCACCCTCCAGCTTCCGCAATCCGTGGACAAGGTGGAGGAGAACATGGACACCTTCATCGAGAACAACCCCGCCTTCGGGCCCTTCCTGGAGAGGGTCCGCGAGGGCATCACCCTGGACGCGCTCATCAGCCGCGGCTGGAGCTGGGGACGCTCCTTCATCGCCAGGGGCTGGCACTACATCTCCTGGTTCTTCATCGCCATCATCTTCAGCTTCCTCATCGTCTTCGACCTGCCGGACCTCATCCAGAAGTTCCGCTCGCTCCGGTATACCCGCATCCACGTCATCTACGACGAGACGGTCTCGGGGGTGATCCAGTTCGCCAAGGTCGTGGGCGAGAACTTCAAGGCCCAGATCTACATCTCCGCCATCAACACCGCCTTCACTTTCATAGGCCTCACCTTCATCGGCACGGGCATGACGGCTCTCCTTTCGGTGGTGGTCTTCGCCTGCGGGCTGATCCCGGTCATGGGCGTCTTCATCTCCTCGGTGCCGGTGATGCTGGTCGCCATCAACGCGGGCGGGCTCTCCATGCTGGCCTGGGTCCTGGCCCTCATCGTGGTCATCCACGCCGTCGAGGCGTACATCCTGAATCCCCGCATCGTTTCCTCGGTCCTTCACATAAACCCCGTCATCACGCTGATGATCCTCTACATCGCCCACAGCATCATGGGCATGTGGGGAATGTTCCTGGGCGTGCCCATCTCGGTCTACATCTATGCCCAGGTGGTGAACGTGAAGCATCCTGCCCACCCCAACGGCCACGGTCGGCCGGCCCCGGCCGCCGCCAGGTCCGCCGCTTCCCCGCCTGCCGAAGCCGGGGTGCCGGGGCCGCTTCTCCCCGAGGGGGCCGCAGCCGAAGGCGAGATTGCGGTCGCGGAGAGCGAGGTCGCGGTCTCGCCCGCCGACGAGGCCTGACGGGCTCCGGGCCTTCGAGGGCCCCGGCCCGCGACAGGATGTCATGATGCGCCGCCGAGCCGACGGCGACCGATCGTTTCCGGGGTGCCGATGCCCTTGCCGCCCCTCAACGTCACTCGGACTCTCCCCGACGGCCTTTTGCCAGATCGGACGTCTCGCTGGCCGCTGACTTTCGACCGACCCTTACCCGACCCTTTCCGGCCTTTTGTCCGGTTCCTTTGTCCCTTGGTCCCTGAGGCGTCCCTGCATCCCTGCACAAGGGAACGGGCGATGAGGCCCGATTGGTGTGGCTGTCGTCGGAACGGCTGGCCGCCTACGGGCTTCCGGAGGCATCCTGAAGGCACGTGACGCCATCCGGAATGCCCGTGAAACCGGGTCCCGTGCCCAAGGGAGCAGTCGTCATGAAAGGGGCCTAAACGGGCCCAGCCGGGCCGCAAAGAGCCTTGGGCCGCGATCGAGACCGCGTTCCCGCTTCTTGCCCGGCCTTCGGCGTCCGACCGGCGGCCCCTCCGATGCTATTCCCGTCGTCCCCGTTGCTATTCCCGGCGGATCCTTCCCGCCGCGCACCCCCCCCGATGCCGGAGGCATCTCTTAAGGAAGGAGGGCATATCGCCATGCCCCATCAAGACACGGTAGTGCTCCTGGGCGACAGCCTGACCGAATGGGGCGACTACTCCGGACTGTCCGGCCGGGAGAGGCCATGCGGCGCGGCCGGCCCGGTAAACCACGGCGTTTCCGGGGACACGACCTGGGGCATCCTGGCGAGGCTCCACGAGACCACGGTCTTGAAGCCCGACTGGGTCTTCGTTCAGGCGGGTATAAACGACCTCGCCCAGGGTTCAGGCCCGGACGAACTGGCGGCGCGTCTGGCCCGGATCTGGGCCCGCCTCGCCTCGGACTCGCCGGGATGCCGCGTGGGGGTCCTGAACCTCCTGCCATTATGCACCGCGAGGCTCGCCTGGCCCGGAAGCGCGCTGGACAACGCGCTCGTCCGCCGCGCCAACGCGGGGATCCGGGAGGCCGCCTCCCGTAACGTCGCGGAGTTCCTTGACCTGTACACGGCCTATGCCGATCCGGCCGGCGAACTCCCCGAACGCTATACCGCGGACGGGCTCCATCTGCTCCCGGAGGCCTACGGGCCTTGGACGGGGCTTCTCCTCAAGGCGCTGGGGCAAGGCGCGGAGGGCCGCGGCGCCGGGATGCCGTCCGCCGGTCGCGGCAGGGAGGGCGCCCGGATCGGGTAGCGGAAGACATGACAAGCCAAGACTCCGTAGTGCTATTGGGCGACAACCTGACCGAATGGGGCGATTTTTCCGGGCTGTCAGGGCGCTTCCGGCCATGCGGGGCAGCCGGTCCCGTGAACCACGGCTGCGCCGGGGACACGACGCGGACCTTATTGGACAGGCTCCACGAGACGACCATGCTCAGGCCCGGCTGGGTCTTCGTGCAGGCCGGCATAAACGACCTCGCCCAGGGATCGGCCCCTGAGGAGCTGGTGGCGCGGCTGTCCAAGATCTGGGCCCGTATCGCCTTGGAGTCCCCCGGCACCCGCGTGGGCGTCCTGAACCTTCTGCCGTTATGCCCGGGGAGGTTCGAGTGGACCGGCTTCTCGCTCAACAACCCGCTTATCCGCCGCGTGAACGCCGCCATCCAGGAGGCCGCCTCGCGGAGCGGGGCCCTGTACCTGGACCTTTACGCCGCCTATGCCGATCCCAAGGGGGATCTTCCCGAAAACTACACCCAGGACGGCCTGAACCTTCTGCCCGAGGCATACGGGCCTTGGACGGAGCTTCTGATAACGGTCCTCCAGAAGGAAGGGCTGTCGCGGGGCGCCGCCTCCCGCGAAGGCGGGTCGGCGGGGGGAGGGGAGGAGCCGGCGAGAGGCGCCTGAGCTTCAGGCGGCTCCAGGGCGCGGAAGGTCACGCTCTGCGCCTCGGACGGCGGCACCGTGCCATTCCGGAGTTTGCGCGGGCCGGCCCGGGCCTAGCCGCGAGAGGCCTTTTCGGGCGTTACCCGAATCATGGCGACGTCGGCGCGGCGTTGCGGTCGAATGTCTTCGAAACGTCCCGGAATCGGGAGCGCCTGTCGCTGCATTCCGCGGGATAGACTGGACGCGAACGAAATTTTTCCGGTTTTGTCATCGCGTATGCGTTGTCCAGCATAGCCGGAAAATCGGAGATTTCCGGAAGCCGCCGACCCCGCCCCGATCCGTTATCCGGCGCGGAAACCGGCGGATCGGGAACCCCGCATGTCTTTTTTCCCTTTTCGGCGACCGGCGAAAGCGACTGCCATGAAACGGGCCGAGCGCCTGAACGGTACGTTCCCGAGGGGCGGCTGAGGCGGCATCCGCCAACGTCAGAGATGGCCGTTTGGTTACGCAAGCCAAAGAGGCTTTCGAAACGCCGACGGCGGCGTAAAGGTTACGTGCGGGAGAGTGAGCGCGTCAAAGACGCCGGTCGCGAAGCGCCAAGGCCGCGGTTTCGAAGAGGCGCAGGACGGTTTCAGAACGGTTCCGAGGGCCCGAAGGCAACTGGAGGATTATGACGCGCGGGGCGCGTTGACGTTCTGGCGTTGGCGTCGCATTGCCCAAGCGCCTGGCGGGGGGGGCCCTGGAAACAAGGGCGCCGTTCGGCTAAAATGTCAGAAAAATAGCAACGCTAGCCCTGCCAATTAATTTTCCCCTGACTGGCCCTCGCTAAAGGCCGGGATGCTTGCGCCTGTCAGGGGCCAAGCCGAATTCCGTGAGGATTCAAGCCGAATTCCGTGAGAGGTCATGCCGAATTCCGTGAGGAGTCATGCCGAATTCCATGAGGGCTTAAGCCGGATTCCGTAATTGATCATCCGGCAAACAGACATGGAACAATCCACTTCCGCAGCCTTGCCGCTAATCATAAAACTCTTTCTAGAGACTCACGCATAGGATAACTCATCATATTGTAGTGTCCAAGAAAGAACTCATGAGCCGGGGTGCCGATAACCACCATATTCGAACCGGGTCCGCGCCCGAGTGTTTCGCGGTCCCCCGCGACCGCATCCGGGTCCCGCGACCGCATCCTTGACGTTCTCGCCGCAGCGGTCGTCCTGAGCGCTCCGCCGCCTGTCCGTAAGGCTTATGCCTGATCCTTTGCGGCCTGCGGGTTCGCGCCCCTTGCCGACCGGACGGCTTAAAGCCTGCCCAAGGGCCCCTATGCAACCGGAAAAATCGACCGGACGCCTCGCGAGGCTCATCGCATCTTTGGCCGTGCTGGCTGTTGCGGCGGTCGCGTACCTGTGGATCCGGGACGCCGCCGAGCAGCCGCCTCCGCTTCCGGAGCCGACCCCCGTCCCGGCTTCCGGCGGCTACGTGGTGGCCATGGCAGTTGGCCCCAGGGATGTCTTCCCCGAGGAGAACCGCGCGGTGGACAGGCTCGTGAGCCGCTACGCCGGCGGGGGCGACGGGGGGATCGTCAGGCGGATGGAGATTCCCGCCGACTTCGAGGAGGATCCGGAACGGGCCGCCCAGACGCTCCTGTCTTTGCGGGGGGATCTGGACGTGAGGGCCCTGGTGGCCGTGCCCGCCTTCCGGGGGACCATGGGGGCCTTCGCGCAGCTCAAAAGGCAACGCCCGGACATGCTCCTTCTGGCCTACGACAGCCGCGAGGATCCCGGGCCCATGAGCATGTATTCGGATCTGACCGTGGACCCGGACTTCGTCTTCGACGCCTATTACCTGGCCAAGGCCGCCGTCGGCCTGGGGGTCCGGAGAATCCTATACGTGAAGGCCTCGCGCGATCTGGAAAGCCCCAAGGCGGGGCGCTTCCTGGCGGTGTTGCGGGCGGCGTCCGCGGATCTGGGCCTTGATTTCGTCGAGGCGGACGCGGGCCCGGGCATGGGCGAGGGCGCCGAGGGTTCGGCGGAGCGGGCCCGGGCCTGGGTCGGGGAGAGATGCGCGGGCTGGGCGGCGGATTTCGGGCCCGGCGTTCTCTTCTACTCGCCTTCGGGGCCGCTCGCGGACGCCCTTCTGGGTTGCGCAGCGTCAGGGGAAGGCTATTTCCTAAGGTCCCCCAGGCCGAGCCCGTACTCTCGGTTCCCCGGCCTGCTGGGGCTTCCCGAAGAAGGGGCCGGGGCCGCGCTGGGCTTGAGCTCCCGTGGCTTCGCGGAACTCTTGAACGTCCGGGCGGCGGGGCGCGCGCTCGCGGGCCGCGTGGGCGTCTGGCCCGTCTCCTTCGGGGAAGAGGTGACCGAGGCGCTGGGGAATCTGGCGGTCAAGGCGGCGGACGGGGCAGCCGGGGTTTCCGAGCAGGGGTTCATGGGCGCCTTGCTTGCCGGGAACGCCGACGGCGCTTGGAGGCGCCGTGATCTGACGGACGCGGCCACGGGCCGGCGCATCAAGAAGCACGTGCTCTTGACCTCCGACATGAGCGTCCTGGGCGCCGGGGTACCGGGACGCGAGGAGGCGTACGCGCCGCTCAAGTACCGCTCCATCGTGGCACGGCCTGACCCGGAGGACCCGGCGCCGTTCAGGGTGGGCATCCTGGCGGGAAGCTCGGGGCGGGACGGGGACGACCTGTCCGGGGCACGGGAGTTCGAGCGCATCTACGGCATGGCCGGGCAGGGCGGCATGACGCGGGTGTCCCTCTACGACATAGAGAGGATCGCGAGCGAGACCGGCCGTGTCACGGAGGCCCTGAGCGAGCTCGCGACCGACCCGCTCGTGAAGGTCATCGTGGCGAACCAGGCCGTGGCCGGCACCGCCGAAGGCTTCAGGAGGGTCAAGGAGTTCCGCCAGGACATCCTGCTGTTCGCCATGGAATCGCGGGAGGACCCGCAGCTCATAGCGGGCGCGGCCGATCTGGCCGTGTCCGTCGATTTCGCCCGCAGCGGCTACCTTATCGTGAAAGCCGCCCGGGACATGGGGGCGGACTCCCTCGTGCACGTGTCTTTCCCGAGACACCTGGCCTCCGAGTCCCATCGCCGGCGGCTGGCCGTGATGCGCGCGGCAGGGTCGGAACTGGGAGTGAGAATCACGGAGCTGACCGCGCCCGATCCGGCCGATCCGGAGGTGGGGGCGGCGGCCGCCCGCGATGCCGTGACGGCTGCCTTCCCGGGCTGGCTCGCCGAGAACGGGCCGAACGCGGCCTTCTTCGCCACCAACGACTCCCACGCCGAGGAACTCGTGGGCCTCGTCGTCAGGGGCGGCGGGATCTTCGTCCATCAGGACATCCCCGGCCCGGTCCTGGGCTACGCCCGGGCGTTCGGCCTCGATCCGAGGGTCTACGGCTTCCGTTGGGAGGACTATTTCCGCGACCTTGAGGCCAGAGCCGTGGCGGCGGGGGCCTCGGGACGGCTGGGGGCCTGGGTGTACCCCCTGGGCTTCTGCGAGTCGGCCGGCGCCGCCGACTTCGGGCGGCGGGTCCTCATGGGAGAGGCCCAGGCCGGGGACATAGACGCGTTCCTGGAGTCCTTGTCACGCTTTTCCGGAGACATGGCCTGGAAAGGGGAGTTCCTCACGGGCCGCGCGAGCGGCAAGCCAATCTACAACTACTTCCTCGTCTACGGGGACACCTACGTCCTCGGGCGGGGGTATCTCGGACTCCTGGACGTGAATGTCCCCGAGCAATACCGTATGCTCGGGACCGAAGCCGGTCGTCCCCGGGAAGTGGTGCCCGGGGCATTCGGGGAACGGAGGGCCGCTCCGCCGGGAGCCTTGCCTCCTGCGGCGGACGGAGCCGCGCCCGGGACCGTCGAAGACGCGCGGGAGGCGGGGGGTACGGCATCCCCGGCAGGCGAAGAAGCGCCGGGGGCACCCGAGGCGATGTCCGGGGCGGTCGAGTCCGCATCGGAGGCCGAAGTGACCGGGACCGGGGCAAGCGTAGCCGAGTCCGGGCCGGAAGGGGCCGCGCCGGGGTCCGCCGAGGCCGCGCTGGAGGCGGACCGGACATCGTCCGGGGCAAGCTGAACCGGCAGGCGGCGGACAGGGCGTCCGAGCCCCGCGGAGCCTCCGGATGGGCCTGGGCCCGGAACGGGCACGCTTTCCGGACGTCATGTCCCGGCGCGATTTGCCGGTCCCCGCTCGTCCGCGAGGGCGGATCTTGACGCCGCAAGGCATTTTGAGTTGCGTCTGAGGGGGAGGCGGCTATAATCACATAATTGATGTTTTCGGAGGCGCGGTTCCGCTTACCGTTTGACGCGGGATGAATGCCGGGCTTTCATTCGGCGTCTGCCTCGGCCTGCGGCCGGTCGGCGGCGCCGGGGCGGCCTCGGCCCGGGTCCGGGGCGCAGGACAGCCGGCTATGCCTGCGCAAGCCCCCTGAGGCGGTCTCGGCGAAGCGTCGGCCGCAACCCGGCGCGGAAGGCGAACAGGGACAGATGGGAGAACCAGCCGCGTCGACCAACGAAAGCAAAGGACGTCGCCGGAACGGCGTTGAGGCCCGCCGCGGCCTCTTCCGGCGGGCCATGTCTGCGGTGCGACCCAGCCTGACCCAACTTCTGGTAGTGTGCGCCGCCTTCTTCACCTTGAGCATGGTCTCGTATTTCTACGTCTCGGACATCATGAAGCACCAGGTGGACCTTTATTCCGGGGCGGAGATGGAGGTGCACCGGAGCCGCATGCGCTCCCTCCTGTACGCCCACGAGTCGGCCTTGAGGCACGCCGCGGCCTTCGTGGCCTTCGAGACGGAGCGGGGCGCGGGCCCTGCGGAGCTGCAGCGGCTCATGCAGGAGCTGACCGAGGTGTTCTCGACCCAGCCCGAGATGGAGGGGGCCTTCGTCTCGGTCTACGGCTTCATCGACGGCAACTACCTGGACGGCAAGAGCTACATCCCCGGAGAGCTCTTCTACCCCTCCGCGGCGCCATGGCTGAGGGGCGCGCTGGAGACGGACGGCATCTTCCACTCCCGGCCGTACATCGACCCCGTGAGCGCGGACGCCGTGGCCGCGGTCTCCATGGTGATCCGCCAAAGCGGCGGGGAGCCCATCGGGGTCATCGCCATCGACTACTTCCTTACGCCCCTGATCGACCGGGTGAGGAGCTACCGCGTGGCGGACACCGGCTGGGGATTCCTCCTGGACGACTCCTTCTCCATCCTGACCTTCCCGGAACCGGCTTACCTCAACCGCAACCTCTCCGAGTACCCTGGCTTCGAGAGCCTCGCCCTGGAGCTCATGGAAGCCGCCGGTCCCGCTCGGGCCGAGCCCGTCTACTCGACCCAGGCGGACGGCTCCGAGCTGGCCTCCGTCCTCTGGGCCGGGCGAGCCGCAGCCGACACCGAGTCCGCAGACGATGCGGACGGCGCCGGCATGGCAGCCGAAGCGGACGGAACGACGGTTGAGGCGCTGGCGGAGGCCGAGGCGGTCATCGTGGCGGACTCCGAGGCCGAAGGCGGCGTAACGGGCGAGGAGGGCGCGGTCGGAAGCGGGCATGCATCTGCGGCGGACGCGTCGGCGCCTGCGGAACGTGCCGTCGCGCCAGCGGAACGCGCAGAGTCGGAAGGGGCGGACGACGGGTCGCCTGCAGAGGATTCCCCCGATGCGGCCGGTTCGGAGGGTCTGGCCGCCGGGCCCGTGCGCCTGAGGGACGCGCCCGCCTCCCGCGAGCCGGGCGGCCACGACATGTCCCTTCCTGAGCGGGAGGGCGAGGTGCTCGTTCGGACCGTCAGCCTGGACGGCTCCGAGAACATCGTCTTCTTCAGCACGCTGGAGAACGGCTGGCACATGGGCATTGTCGCCCCCTTCCGGTACTACTATGCGGAAGTCTTCCGCATGTTCCCGGTTATATTGCTTCTGGGCGCGGCGCTTTCGCTTATGGTGTGCTTCATCCTCCTGCGCATGAGTCTGGCCAAGAGGCGGAGCGAGGACGAGTCGCACGCCAAGTCTTCGTTCCTGGCCCGCATGAGCCACGAGATCCGCACGCCCATGAACTCGGTCCTGGGCATGTGCGAACTGGCCCGCCAGAGCCTGGGCAAGCCAGAGGCGGCCGAGTACATAGCCGGCATCGGTCGCGCGGGGACGGATCTGCTCGCCATCATAAACGACATATTGGACTTATCGAGTATAAGCGCCGGGGCCACGGGGTTGAAGATCGCCCCCTACCTAACCGCGGACCTGCTCGCCGATGCCGTGGCCTTCACCAGGGTGCGCATGGTCGGGCGCCCGGTGGAATTCCACGTGGAGGCGGACCCGCTCATGCCGTGCCGTCTCGCGGGCGACAGGGGGCGGGTGGGACAGGTGCTCACCAACATGCTTTCCAACGCCGTCAAGTACACGCCCGGCGGTCACATCACGTTCAAGGCTTCCTTCGCCGAGGAGGAACCGGGCGGCCAGGAAGGCGAGACGCGCGGGGTCCGGCTCGTCTTCAGGGTCGAGGATACGGGCATAGGCATCCGCCGCGAGGATTTGGACACGCTCTTCGAGGAGTTCGTCCGCCTGGATCAGGGGGGGGTGAAGCACATAGAGGGCACGGGCCTGGGGCTTGCAATCTCGCGGTCGCTGTGCCGCGTGATGGGCGGCGACATCTCCGTCGCGAGCGAGTTCGGGCGGGGGTCCGTCTTTACGGCGGGACTGGTGCAGCAGGTGGTGGACGGCTCCCCGATGGGAGCCTTGCCCGATGGGAACGTGCTCCGCTGGGCAGCCGACGGCCCGACCGCTGGTGTCGGCTTTTCGGCCCCGGGCTTCAGGGCGCTCGTCGTGGACGACATCGAGACCAACCTCGTGGTCGCGAAGGGCCTGCTCGAGTTTTACGGCATGGACGTGGAGGTATCCCAGCATCCGGCCCTCGCGGTCGAGCTCTGCGCCGTACGGAGCTACGATCTCCTCTTCATGGACCACATGATGCCCGTGATGGACGGCATAGAGACCCTGGCTCGCGTGCGGGCCCTGGGCGGAGCCTGGGAGAAGGTCCCGGCGGTCGCGCTGACGGCGGCCGTCATGGAAGGCAACCGGGAGATGTTCCTGGCCAAGGGCTTCGACGGGTTTCTGGGCAAGCCCATAACTGTCGCTGCCCTGGAGGACGTGCTCGAGCGCTTCGTGCCTGCCTCCCGCCGGGGTCCTGCGCTCATGCCCTCGCCCGCCCGGGACGACCCGGAGGCGCAGGGAGTGGCGATCGAGGGCATAGACGCCGCCTCCGGCATAAGGCGGATGTCCGGCAGAAGGTCCGCCTACGTCAACGCCCTGTCCGTGTTCGTGCGGGATCTGGAAGGCCGCCGCGGGCTTGTGAGCGGCGTGGACCCCGAAAGCCTGGGCGGCTTCCGCATCCAGGTCCACGCCATCAAGAGCGCCGCCGCAAACGTGGGCGCGGTCGAGCTTTCCAGGGAGGCCGCCATCCTGGAGGAGCTCTCCTCGGAAGGGGACTTGGCCGGCATCACCCGGCGGCTCTCCCGGTTCACCGCCCGGCTGGACGGGATCGTCTCGGGCGTGAGGGCGTTTCTGGCCGGGGAGGCAGGCCGCTCAGCCGTTGCCGCAGTGCCTGCCGGGCCGGCAGGCGCCGTTGCGGCAGCTTCGGAGCTTTCCGGGCTTCCCCCCTACGCGGGGGCGCCTGTCCGGGACGGCCCCGGCGCGCCAGGCCCGGCTGGGCCGACCGATGCCGCCCGCGCGACGGAAACGTCTCCGGAAGCTCCGGTCGGGGCAGGCCCCGGAGCGCCACCGGCGGGCCGGAACGAAGCGGGCGCGGCTGCGGCGGCTCCGGCGGGCAGGGACGATGCGGGCGGCGCGGAAGCGTCCCCGGCGGCCCCTGAGCCGGACGGTGGCAACGGGACCGGAGGGGCGACGGATCCTCCGAGGATGAACGTCGACAGGAGCCTGCTGGTCGAGCTCAAATCAGCCCTCTCGAAGCGCGACGTCCGGGCCATTGACAGGCTCCTTGAGACCATAGGCGCGGCCGCTGGCGATCCCGGGACCCGCGAGGCCGTGGAGAGGATTTCCACGAGCGTCCTCCTGGCCGACTACAGGGAGGCCGAACTCCTCGTGGACAGGGACATCGCCTGAGCCGGCGCTGTCCGGTGCGCCTGAAGGGGAACCGGCATGGCTGAAGGACGGATCGCGATCGGTAACGGATGCATGGGCGCCCCCGGGGGCCTTTGGGCGCGGCCCGCGATCGGGGTAGGGCAGGGAAGGGTTGACTGGCATGGCTGACGACCGTACGGCGCCCCCGGTTGCCGAGGCAGAGGGGCCGCGCGAGAAAGTGATGATAGTGGACGACGATCTGACGAACCTGATTTTCGCCAAGTCGGCCCTTTCCGAAACCTACGACGTGTACACGGCGCCGTCTGCGGCCAAGATGTTCTCCGTCATGGGCGCCGGGGTCGTCCCGGACATCGTCCTCCTGGACATATCCATGCCCGTCATGGACGGCTACGAGGCGATAAGGCGGCTCAAGGCCGCCCCGGCTACGGCCAAGGTGCCAGTCATATTCCTCACCGCCATGACGAACACCCAGGCCGAGATGGACGGGCTCTCGCTCGGGGCCGTGGACTACATCTCCAAGCCCTTCGACCCGGCCCTGCTGCGCAAGCGGGTGGAGATCCACCTCACCGTGGTTGCGCAGAAGCGGCTCCTGGAGGACCAGCGGAACCTCCTCCAGGAACAGAAGGGCCAGCTGGAGGAACAGAGGGGCCAGCTCCTGGAATTCAACCGCAACCTCATGGGCATGGTGGAGGAGAAGACCTCGCGGGTGATAGAGCTCCAGGGGGCCATCCTCTCCACGGTGGCCGACCTGGTGGAGTGCAGGGACGACTTCACCGGAGGGCACGTGAACCGCACCAAGAACTTCCTGAGGCTGCTCGTAGGCGCGCTCTCGGACTCGGGGCTATATTCCGACAGCATGATCGGCTGGGACCTGGAGCTCCTCTGCCGTTCCTCCGAGCTCCACGACGTGGGCAAGATCTCCGTCTCCGACACGATCCTCCTAAAGAGGGGGCGGCTCACAGCCGAGGAGTTCGAGGAGATAAAGCTCCACACCATCTACGGGGTGAAAATCATCGAGAGGATGGCGCAGGCGACGAACGAGATCGATTACCTCAAACACGCCAGGATCTTCGCGGGGACCCACCACGAGAGATGGGACGGCTCCGGCTACCCGACGGGGCTCAAGGGCGAGGAGATCCCGCTCGAGGGGCGGCTCCTCGCCATCTGCGACGTCTACGACGCGCTCGTCTCGCGGCGGCCGTACAAGGAGCCCCTGAGTCACGAGACGGCGGTGGGCGTAATCGTGAAGGGACGCGGCACGCACTTCGACCCTGCGCTGACGGACGTGTTCGAGAAGGTGAGCCAGAGTTTCAAGGCCTGAGGCGTAAGGAACGGCCCCGGCGCCCTGCGGGAAACGGAAGCCGGCGCGGCGGGTTCAGGAGCGCGGCGGGTTCAGGAGCGGGGGGGGGGCGGCTTCGGCGGCACGTCGGTCGGGCTCGGCACGGCAGTCGCGATTTCGCGCGGCGCTGGCGTATCGTCCGCGCGTCAAGGCGCCCTGAAAAAGTAATTCCAGTCCGCGAACGGCGGGATTCCCGCAGGCGGCGGCGCGCCGGATTCCTCGCCCCGCGCCTTTTCGGAAAGCCCATGGACCGTTCCGCCCTGGCGGATCTCCGCCAGGCCGCCGGGAGCGGCGGTCGGGGAAACGAGGCTTACGGAAGCCAGGATTTCGGTCGCGCGCTCCCCTTGCGGATCTTCGGAAACGTAACAGAAAAGCCTGTGCGTCACGGCATTCCATTTGGAGGTGCCCAGCGGGAAATGGGACACGTGGATCTCTAAACCCGTCCGGATCGCGAGACGGAAGAGCCGGCGTTTCCAAAGCGAGAGCCCGCGGGCGTCCTCGCCGTCCCTCGACGGGCAGTCGCAGGCGACCATGAGCCTGGCGGCGTCCGGAAACGATATCCGGCCAATGCGGTCCCACCAGGCCGAGACGCATTCGGCCGCGAATTCAGCCAAGTCCCGCGGGCGGTCGAGGTTCAGGAATCCCGCGTCGCGGGACAGGGAGAAAACCCCGCGGGGGGCTTTCCGCAGGAGTTCCGAAAACGGGGGGCCGAGATCCGCGTCCCTGCGTCCGCTGGCATTCCTTGAGTATTTGAGGCCGCCGAGGCTGAATTCGCGTGACTCCCCCTGCTTCTTGAGGTCGACGGAAATCACGGGATCGCCTGCCGCGATGAATTCCCGCGCCTTGGCGTCTATGAATTCGAATTGGGCATTCCTGTCGGGAAGAGGCTTGACGGCCTGCGGAATCGTCCTGTGGGAATGCTTGACGAACCCCATGCCGTCGAAAATCAAGCCTACCGTCGCGTGGGAGGTCTTGATGCCGTGTTCCGTCAGAAGCCTGGCGGAGACCTTGCGGGGCGACTCCGTCGTCCAGGAAAGCGCCTTGCCCGGATCTGCCGGGTCGGCATCGACGATTTTCCCGAGCTTCTCCTGTACTTCAGGACGACGATGCTCGGTGAGTTTGGGACCGCCTCCCTTCCTCCGGATTCTCCCGTCCAGATCGCCGGGGTTTTCGCGGAGCTCCTTCTTGCCGGCGGTGATCGTGTTCAGCGACACCCCGGTCTCCTCATGCACGGCCGTGGCGCCGCCGTAACCGATGGCGTTGGCGAACGTGGCGGCCAACAGCCGTCGCTGCCTTTCGTTCAGGTTCGGGGACAGCCTGTCCCACATCTCCTTGATTTTGGATCGTCTCATGCCTCCGGACACCTCGCGATCAAGGCCGCATGAAGGGATTGCTGAGGAGAGGCTCCCGGCGCCGCGGCGACAGCCGCAGGGTTGCCGCTCCGCATCACCGGGGGGGGCGAAAGCCCCCGTGCATCAGCAGGGGATCAGGCGGGGGAGGACGGGGCGGCCGACGGGGGCGCCGGGGACTTCCTGGCCCCCACCACAAGGTTCGGCTGACCGGTCCTCTCGAGCACGCTGTTCCAGAGCACCCCCATGGGGTCCACCTTCTTGCGCACGGCGATGGCCCTTGCGATGGGCACATGCACGAAGTTGTCGTTCCACTGGCCGATCAGGCAGTTGGTCTTGCCTGCCATGGCGGCATGGGCCGCCTTCTGGCCCAGGAAGCTGCAGAAGACCTGGTCCGTGGAGTTCGCGGGCGCGCTCCTGATGATATAGCTCGGATCCAGGTATTTGAGGTTGAGCTCCTGGCCCTTGTCCTTGAAGTATTTCCTGATTCGGTCCGCGAGGTAGGCGCCGATGTCCTTGTGGAGGACGTTCCCGGAGGCGTCCGTCTGCTGGGCCTCGTCGGAGAAGAACTTCTGCCCGGCACCCTCGGCCACCACGATGACCGCGTGCCCGCGGGAGGAGAGCCTCTTGTAAAGCCGGTCCAGCAGGGCGCCGGGGCCGTCCACGTCGAAATCTATCTCGGGGATGAGCACGAAGTTCGCGTCCCCGCGGGCCAGGGCCGCCGTCGCGGCGATGAAGCCGGAGTCCCGGCCCATGAGCTTCACCAGCCCCACGCCCCAGGGGGCCCCCAGGGCCTCGGTGTGGGCGCTCCTGATGACCTCGGTAGACACCGCCACGGCGGTCTCGAAGCCGAACGACCGGGAGACCAGGCTGATGTCGTTGTCGATGGTCTTGGGGATGCCGATGATCGAGATCTTGAGGCCCCGGAGCTTGATCTCGTGGGAGAGGGCGAGCGCCCCCTTCAGGGTGCCGTCCCCCCCGATGCAGAAGAGGATGTTCATGTTCAGCCGCTCCAGGGAATCCACGAGTTCCTCCATCGACTGGTTTCCCCTGGACGAGCCCAGGACCGTGCCTCCGAACTGGTGGATCTCGGCCACCGTGGCGGGATTCAGCTCCACCAGGCTGTGGCCGTAGGATGGGATGAGGCCCTGGTAGCCGTAGCGGATGCCCTGGATGTTCTGGACACCGTAGCGGTAGTACAGGGTCATCACGAGGGAGCGGATGACGTCGTTCAGGCCCGGACACAATCCGCCGGCGGTCAGGATGCCCGCCCGCACCTTGGATGGGTCGAAGTAGATCTTCCTGCGGGCCCCCGCCATCTCGAAGCTCGCCGGAACCTGCTTTTCACGCTCGAAACGCTCGACGGAGGCCAGGGTGGCGTCCTGGAGGATCCTCTGGCTGTCGTCGGTGAAGGCCTCCCAGGCAAGGTTTTCGACGTGCTGGCCCAACGGCGCCGCCTTGGCCATGAGGGGGCTGTCGATCTTGGCGGGGCCCAGGATCTCGATGTCCAGCTGGGTGTCCGGGGTGTGGGAGGATTTGGTCACGTCGTCTCCTCTGCGGGCCGAGGGCCGTCCGGCCGTTTCGGGCGTGGTCATGGGGATTCCGGGCTGATGGAGGCAGGTCGGGGCCGATGGCACTCGCGACTTTCAGGATTTTAAGGCTTTTCGGGAATTCAGGCAAGGAATCAGGGGGTAAAGGGGATTCAGCTGGCCGGAAAGAGACTTTGAGAGGAGACCGGACTCACGGTTCGGGAGCGGGACGCCCCCTGCAGTCCTGAAGCTGATGGCCGCCAGGCCGGAAGAGGCAGTAAGGCAAACGCCGTAGGGTCGCATGTGCCGCCGGCAACCGAAGATTCCTTAAATGGGATGGGAAGGAGAATGTGCCGTCCGGTTTGGTAAGCGTCAGCCGATAGGGAGCGGCAAGGTTTTGACTGGATGGTTGCTTGTCCTGGAAACAGGGACATGTCAATGTTTGACAATGTCGCTTTCCCTTGGCGGTTCTCGGAGCTAATGGCTGTTACAAAATTGCCGATGCCGACATAAGCGATGGACAGCTTCAGTTCGGGGGGGAACGTATCGCCAGGACGTGTGCATTCGGGAATGCAGGGTACTCAGTCTAAGAGCTCGCCAGGATGTCCTGACAGCGGTAACGCGACGGGACTCGGGATCTGCCGGCAAAGACGATGCTGATGTCGGCGTCGGGCAGTGCTTTGCGGGTCGAGGAGCACTTGTCTTGCCGGAATGGCCTTAGACGACGGTAATCTGATGACTGTTTCAAGGTGGGCATTGTTTGCAGTAAGTCTAAAGGTTGTATAGAGCGAAAATATCTTTGGGAATAAGCTGGACGACACATGGGTCGCTGTTTGGCCTCATGAATACTAAGCCCGGTTCATGCAAGAACGCTCCAGATTATCCTGTGTGGAATGATGGGGTCATGGTGCTCGTGGCCTAAATTAGTACATGCACCAAAGGATATGTTTGTCTGGGATAATTATCTATCGCATGGAAATCATAGGTTATCCTCAAAAATATGGCATTATACCTTGATAAGAGTGCGTGATCTGATCTGCTGACGCTGTTTCATCTTGACTTTTTCGCATAGCTTCTGTCGAAGCTGAATATCCACGTCATGCCCGTAAGACAACGTGACGGCAAGAGCGTATTGTTGGGATGGCGGCTTTTTTTTCCTTGAAGATTAAACATCTCTCTGCCGGGCACAAGAATCCTATAGTTTGGATCTGGGATATTCCAAGGATGGTTATCGTCGATTATGGCGGTTGGACCGGCACCGAGCAAATTATTGATTTTGACCTTTATGACGTATCGATATTTGATGTTGCCGTCACGCCAAACATCTATATGAAGAAACAAGTTTCCAGTCAAATTGTTAGCGGAAATATCATCATATAGTCGTTCTCCAGTTCCACTGCCAGGCGAAAAAGATCTGATTTCGTCAATAGAATGTAATATATCATTGCGCTGATTTATAGTCAGAACAACCCATATTATTCTCCCGTGAGTTGATTTCCAAAAGATATCGTTCATCCTCTAAAGACATTATGTCCGCTATGGCGGCAAACTGGACCAAGTAACGCATTTTCATCGGCTTGAATTTCATAGACAATAGATAAAATGAATTATCCTTGAAGGAGATTAATATCCTTCATTTTCACATTGGTTGATAGTCGCAGTACCATAGGGACTTTGATATCTATGACGACTTTTTTTGTTTGCAGTAATTGTTGACAGCGCGGCTGCAGGTAATTTTTTAGCTTAAAACCATGTCTGACTCTTGTGATTTCCGGAGATTCGGCTGGATGTGGCGGAGCCGACGGTAGAGTATATTTCGTAGTGGGGACATCTTCTTTGACAATTTTGATGTGATCGGTCATTTCATATTGACCGTATCTGGATGGCCGTTATAATGGGTTTTCCTAAGCGATACCATCCCCTTTTGTTGACAGACCGCTTGTTCTACGTCCTTTTTGCTGAACATGCGGCGACCGTTAATAATACATTGTTTGATGACAGAAAGAGCAACCCTCTCAACATCGGCATGTGAAAAATTATCCATATCAGCTAAAAATTGTGTGATAATTTTATCCGAACCTATGAACTGACTTAGTTTATTATTGAATAATTGAATGCGTTCTGTGTTGGACGGCATATCGAAACGTAAGGTGCTGTCAAATCTACGCCATATGGCATAATCGAGTGACTGCTCAAAGTTTGTCGCAGCAATAACTAACGAACGGCCCTTGAAGTTGTCAATCTGTTGAAGAAAAGTGTTAACTACACGTTTGATTTCACCATGTTCAAACTGATCGTTGCGGCTTCTTGCTATTGCGTCAAACTCATCAAATAGCATGACATAACTGTTGCCACTTGCGAAATCAAAAACCCGTCTGATATTCCCGGCAGTTTCTCCCAGATAAGAAGAGATTATCGCGTCAAGGCGGACATATAGAAGAGGCAATCGAATTTCTGTAGCTATTGCTCCTGCGGCGATAGTTTTTCCGCATCCCGGCGGACCATAGAACAATACTCTACGCGTTGGATAAACGCCGTTGCTTACCAGAACATCCCAGTTCAAGAAGTCGCGAATGACAAGCTCGATTTTCTGCCTGGTTTCTTCCGTAAGGATAACATCTGACAGTGCTTTGTCAGGATAGATAACCAATGTCAACAACTTAAGGTATAAAACGACAGTTTTCCTGGAATTTATACTAATGATATCAACAGCTTACCAGACACCACTTCCCTTAAGTTGTTGCCATTGGATAGATAACATCAAACAAAGATGTTTCATGTCCTGTGATGTCGGAGTCTGCTTTCATAAGGGATAGCATTGTTCTAGGGGCTGAAGTAATGCTGTTGCTGATGATCTTGCGGAGATCGTTTGCCAGATTGACGTGGTTCTTCTTCAGTTCGTCATCGATTATCTCGTTAGCTGCCTTGACAAAGCCATCTCGGTCATCGATTTTAAAGTTGTTGAACAACTTCTTGACCAAATCTGATCGCGCCACAAAAAGCTCCTTGTAACCATATGGGTTAATGACACGCTAGGAGTATTAGAACATCATCTTTCTGTTATTGGTTATGACCCAGGAAATATATCGGCACGCTAGCTCATTATGTTCCGCGTACCTCCGTTCTGTCTCTGTAGCGACCGTTTCCAAGCCCGTCAGCCTGCTTGATTCAGCGAAGCTCATGGATATCAAACAACTCTTACAAAGTGTTGACAGGAACTAAAACAAGACCTATATATGGAGCAGCACGATGCCGGTGCGGCAACAAAAATCTGGATACTCCATTCAGACATTCGCACCATAAAAGTTGCCGCGAAGTCTAAACGAGCTGGCAACTGGGGGAGGACAACCTCCAGTCCTTTAGTTTCGGTGGTCAGTATACCATCCGTCTCTTTATCGTGAATCCCTCTTCGACAAATTAGGGCGGAGTTCAAATATTGTCACTACAATGCGACAAGAAATCCCATAGGAATAACAGGCATATCCCGAGCTAGAGGCGGTTTCAAAGACGCCTGCCACTGCCATGCGTGTTATCGGTGTTCGGTGGGCACAAGTCCATCAAATAGCAACCGACAGTCTATTCTGACTCAGAGGCTGTCGTATCGGGGAGAAAACATCTTAATTGAGAATTAAGCATATGCAATTGTCTTTGTCAAGTGATTCTCAATCTATCCCGATGCTGATTTGTGATTTCAAACGTGCATTATAGAATTTTAAATTTGGTGTGTATATTTTATCAATATTACTCCGGCGGTAATCAATGAGAAAAAGATGACACCTTCATGACCATATTTTTTTCCTGTGCTTAATATGATATATGTTAAAATTATAGTTTAAATCAAAATATTTATCTGTATTGTCGAATCCGTAACACATATGGATGGATAACCGAAACACCTTGATTGTGGTGAAAATCCAGGCATTGCAGAATTTTTCATATTTGCCTACCGGAGTAAGTCATAGTGGGGGAATCAGTTCACGATCGCTTGGGCTTGAACTCCTTGGAATATCCTGAACATATCTGAAAACTATGTCAGTAACTTAATCGTGAAACTAATTCTGGAGTATCACTTCCTTGTGCCACCATCATATTGTGATGGCTTAAAATGTTTCATGCGTGGGGTTGTTGATAATCAAGATTAACGTTTAATGGAGTTGTGTTTGAGAAGCACTTCGTCTCCTGGCCGGGGCCGTGTTCGGGGACAAGAACGGCGGGGCAAGGTCATCGGTAGCTCGATAATGAGGGGGATTAGCTCGGCGGCGAGCGCGTCAGTCCCGGCCGCGAGGTGTATCGGCCGATCCGGCAACGTTTTCGGGGAATTCTATGGGGAGGAGATGGGCAACGTAGAGCCGCAGATGGCTCTGACGGCAGACGGTAATGGCCAACATGATCGGCCCGTGTGGTCTTATGATATGCTCTGGGACGATACGCCCAACTTGGGCTGGAACGACGAGGAGAAGGCGAGGAAGTCCCTGGATGAAGAGGGACGGCAGGCTTTCCCGCCAGGATGCCAGGTAGCGGAGCGGTGGCTGGTTCGATGCGGGGGTTGCCAGTAGAGTGTACGTGTCCGGCCTCTCCGCTGAGACGGCGGCCCCCCCTGCAGAGGCAGTGTCGGATCGGTGGACGCGGCCTCCGTGGCCGCGCGGAGCATTAGAAGTTTCGACTGGGAAGCAGGCGCCCCTGTATCCATGGAATTTTCAGTGATTTTTCCTGGCGATTTTCCGCCAATGGCACGGGAACGATCTGGTCCAGCTCCAGCCGTTGACTTCCGGTTCGGTGCGGTATCGCTTGCCTGTAAGATGCCGCCGGTAGTGCGTTGAGTTGCGGTGAACGTACGAGCGCATCCTGTGGCTCGCGCGACTCTTTGCTACCGGCGAACCGCTGGCATGGGCGATCCTCCGAAAGCCATAGTTGCGTATTAAGTGAGTGAGCTGGGATTGTCGGAAGACCGCAGACGTTCGGAAACTTTTCAGTAGCTTTAAATGAATTGGGTTGTGTTCAGGGAAACCGATTCCGAGTACTATACGCACGGGTATCTGGAGGGTCTGGGGTAATGGCGTGGACGGGTGGCTTTCATTGAAACCTCGGCGCGGCACAGGGCCGGTGCAGCTTCCAAACGTTAACGTTACCCTAATGGCCGAGCGAGGGCATTTTCTGGACCTCCTGTCCGGGAGAACACCGCGCTAATCCGCCAAAGCGATTTTAGGCGTTGTTTTCAACTTGACGAAACAATGAAATTGAGGATGTTAAGGATGATGAGGCAACTCCTACGAGATTGCGAAACTTAGCAAGTCAGCAATTTATAAAATTCGAATTGTGGTAGACTGCTGGCGGGAGAGCCTCCGCATCGTGTTGTTGGATCGGCCTCCCCGCTCTTTAAGCGGAGCGGCCAAGCCAGCTCGCCAAAGTCCGTCCCGCGTTCGAAGCGTTCGCATTCAGCGGCTTTCACGGTGGGGCGTCTGTATCGATGACGCTCCCCGCGCGCCTCCTCGGAGAGCGCATCGGACACTCGGGCAGTTCGCCGGCGATAATCACGGGGACTTGCCGTCCCGGTGCTGATGGCAACGAAATTAGGTGTAAGTTGCAGTGATCACGGGGAATTTGCCGTGCGGCAGATAGCCGGCGCATAGTGCCCCGCCGCGTCAGGTCAGCCCGTTTCGCGCACGTTCAGGATGGTTCGGGGACGCGGGCGACGGGCGCGTAATTAATTGACCCGCAAGGCAAAGAGTATTATACTCAAGACCGCCATATTCCGTTTACCAGCGGTGTCCGGCCCCCCGCCACTGCCCGCTTACCCCGGTGGATGAGAGGGGGAGGCCTAAACGCTATATATTCTGTCACGTTGACCACGCAGATGACATATCCGGGGAATATGTCCGACTCTTCCTCTTCCCGCGCAACGGAGGACCAAGATGGATCCTATCATTCTCTCCAGGCTCCAGTTCGCCCTGGCCACGATTGTTCATTTCTTCTACGTCCCCCTGACGATCGGCCTGAGCTTCTTCATTGCCGTCCTGGAGACCAGGTACTACCGGACCGGGGACGAGCAGTACAAGCTGCAGGCCAAGTTCTGGGGCAAGATTTTCCTCATCAACTTCGTGCTGGGCGTGGTCACCGGGATCGCCCTCGAGTTCCAGTTCGGCACCAACTGGGCCATCTACTCGAAATACGTGGGCGACATCTTCGGATCCCTGCTCGCCATCGAGGCCACCCTGGCCTTCTTTCTGGAGTCCACCTTCATCGCGGTCTGGGCCTTCGGCTGGGACAGGGTCTCGAAGAAGACCCACCTCGTCTCCATCTGGCTCGTGGCCTTCGCCGGGACCATCTCCGCCCTGTGGATCCTGCTCGCCAACGGCTTCATGCAGCATCCGGTGGGCTACGAGATCCAGGACGGCGTGGCGCGGCTCACCTCCTTCGGAGCGGTGCTCACCAACCCGTACGGCTGGCTCATGTTCTTCCATACCGTGTGCGGGGCCTTCATCCTCTCAAGCTTCCTTATCATGGGCGTTTCGGCCTGGCACCTCTACTTCAACCAGAACAAGGATTTCTTCCTGAACTCCTTCAAGCTGGCCTCCACCTTCGCGCTCATCTTCACCATCGCCTCCTTCGTCTTCGGCCACCAGCTCGGCCAGGCCACCAACAGGTACCAGCCCGCCAAGATGGCCGCGATGGAATCGGTATGGGATTCCGAGCCCGACACGCCGATGTACCTGCTGACCCTGCCCAAGTTCACCAACGAGCCGGGCAACCTCGTCCAGGCCCTGCCGGTGCCGGGGGCCCTGAGCTTCCTGGCCACCAACTCGCTCCACAGCACCATCAAGGGCCTGAACGACTTCCCCGCGGACGAGCGGCCCCTGGTCTGGCCCGTCTTCCTGTCCTTCAGGCTGATGATCACGCTGGGGACCGCGTTCATCATAATCGCCATAATCACGTTCGCCATACGCAAGATCGTGCCGTCCCTGGGGTGGGGGCTGTGGGTATACATCCTCCTCATCCCGCTCCCGTACCTCACCCTCCAGCTGGGCTGGCTGGTGACGGAGCTGGGCCGACAGCCCTGGATCGTGTACGGCGTCCTCAGGACGGCCGACGCGGGGAGCCCGCCGGTCGACTGGTACCAGGTCCTCATCACGCTCATCGCGATGGGGGCCATCTACGGGCTCATCTCGGTCACCGGCTTCGTCATGATGATAAAGACGGCCATCAAGGGCCCGGACAAGCTGACCGAGCACTACGCCTAACGGCCCGAAGAAGGAGGAACTAATCATGGAAATAGAATGGCTGCAGGTTGTCTGGTTCATCCTCTGGGGGGTCCTCTGGGGCGTCTACTTCATGCTCGACGGCTTCGACTTCGGGGGATCCATGTGGCTCCCGATCCTGGGCGCGGCCAGCGAGCGCGAGCGCACGGCCATGTACAAGGCCACAGGGCCCTTCTGGGACGGCAACGAGGTCTGGCTCATCACCGCCGGCGGCGTCACCTTCGCCGCCTTCCCCCTGGCATACGCGGTGCTGTTCTCCAGCCTGTACACGGCCCTACTCATTCTCCTTTTCTGCCTCATCCTGCGCGGAGTGGTCTTCGAGCTCAGGTTCCAGTGGGACAACCCCTACTACCGCATGACCTGCGACGGGATAGGCGTCCTCGCGAGCGTCGTTGCCCCGCTCCTCCTCGGCGTGGCCTTCTCCAACCTCTTCCGTGGCCTCCCGCTCCAGTACGACTCGGCCAAGGACTTCTTCATGTTCCAGGGGAACATCCTTAACCTCCTCCACCCGTACTGCCTGCTGGGCGGGGTGCTCTTCGTGGTCATGTTCCTTTACCACGGGGCCATCTACCTGTCCTGGAGGGTGGTGGGGGATCTCCAGAAGAAGGCCCTGTACATGGCCAAGTTCACCTGGCCCCTGTTCCTGCTGCTCTTCCTGGTCTACGTCGCCCTGACCTTCTTCTGGACCGACCACTTCATCGAGCCGTACCTGACCTCCAAGCTCCTGTTCGCGATCCCGCTCCTGTGCGCGATCCTGTTCATCAGCTCGGGCTACTACATGTACTTCAAGAACTCCCCGGGCCGGGCGGCGCTCGCCTCCTGCGGCGGGATCCTCACCTTCACCCTCTGCGGGGTGATGGGCATGTTCCCGAACCTCATCCCCTCGCGGCTGGACTATCCGGGTTCAAGCCTCACCCTGGCCAACGCCTCCTCGTCCAACCTGACGCTGGGCATCATGCTTGCCGTGGCCGTGGTCTTCGTGCCCACGGTCATCATCTATCAGATCTGGGCCCACCGGAAGCTCTCCTGGCCCGTCAAGGCCGATTACTGACCTTCCCGGGCCCGGACTGCCGGGGCCCATTCGAGCCAGGCCGGGGGGATTTCCCCCCGGCGTCCGCGAATTACCCGAGGGGCCGGGCCGCTGACAAGCGCCCGTCCCCTCGGGCCTCTCCCCCGCCTCTCGGGCCATGCCGTTTTCAGGCCGCCCCGGGCGGCCCGCCTTCGTCCTTTCAGCCGGCTTTCGGGCCGCCCCCTGCCTTCCCAATCCCCTCTGATCCGGGGCGCCCGGTCCCGCCGGGCAAGCCCGTCTCCTACCCCCCCTGCACATCCGTCCGCCGATACCGGAACATCAGTCACCCGGTCAGGCACCGGCACGGCGCCTCTGGTGCTCGCTCGGGCGCAGGACTTCTGCGTGGCGCCGGGCGTCTGCCGGGGCCTTGCGGCTGTCAGGACGCCTTCCCGTCGGGCTTTGTCGCGAAGATGCCCCGGTCAGCCGTGCTAAGCGGAGGCGAAGGCCCGAAAGCAGCCTGTCAGCGGCCCTCGCGCGGCATCGCGGCCTCGCTCCGTTGCTCGCTTGCGGCCGCTCGCGGACCGCGACGTCGTTTGCCTGGGATTCCCGGCCCGTAGCGGGGATCACGGGGCTCCAGCCGGCTCCCCGCCTGGCCGTCTCCGGCCAGAGGGGCTCTCCGATGCCGCCAGTACTGGTCAACTGGCCATGCCCCAGGCCTCCCGGGAGCCTGCCGAAAGCCCCTTCCTGACTCCGCCTTCCCGTAGCGGTCTTCCTCCGGCAGCCTTCCTCCGATTTCTTTCTGGCTGTTGCCTGACTCCGATTTCCCGCCTTTAGCCGCCTTATCCCGTACGGACCGCAAACCCCCGCCGAAAGGAGGCCCGAGCGCCTTGAGTTCCGATCCGAGCGTGAGATCCGTCCTGGGAGTGACCACGGTCGAGGGCGGGTTCGACGTCTGCCGCATCTACGCGAACGATCGCGGCGGGGAGTCGGTAGAGTGTCGCGTCTTTGCCGGGGATGAGAAGGGGACGCGGGACCTCGTGCGCTGGGCGGAGGCCCGGAGCCCCTTCGCGGCGGCCGTGGGTGGCGGGGGGAGCGCGTCCGAGGCGATCTGTGCGGCCCTGGCAGTCCAGGGCAACCGGATAGAGGTCCTGCCCGGCAATCTTGCCGGGACGGCTGCCGCGCGCCCCGGGGGCATCGCCCCGTGTCAGCGGCTTGCGGCATCGGCCAGGAGGCGCCTGGCCCGGGCGGGGAGCCGGGGTTTCGGGGACGGCGCCGCCGCCAGCGCCATGACGCGGCTGCGCGGGCGCGTATCCGGGAATATGAGGCAGATCAAGGGGTTCGTTGCGCGTCTGTTCGAGCTTACGGGCGCCCGTTTACCCGACCTGTACAGGGAGTTCGGCTCGGAGCCGGATCCCCGTTTCGCGGGTAGTCCGGGGGAACCGCGCTTCCCTTTGGAGGGCGCCGGCCGAGCGGAGGCGGACGGGAGCCCCTGCCGGTCCGGGGCCTTGGAGGTGATGGAGCTGGCCCGCCGCCTCATGGCAGAGTGCGTGCTGCTGTCCGTGGGCGGCGCCCCGGAGCTTCCGCAGGATGCCTCCTGCCTCGTGGCGCCTGATTCTGGCAAGGACGGCTCGCCCGCCACGTCGCTCGAGGCCCCGGCGAACCGGCCGTCATCGCCTTATGCCTGGCAGGGGGTGGGGAAGGCCGGGGATGCGGTCGCCAGGGGATGGTCTGGCCCAGTCGCCGTCCCCGTTCCGGGCGGCGGCCCCGGGGAAGGCTCGGGAGCGGCCCCAGACGTCGCGACGGCAGGGACGGATGCGCCGGAGTCGGGTGCGCACGAGGCTGGCGCGACGGCAGGGGCGGATGCGCCGGAGTCGGGCGCGCCCGAGGCTGGCGCGTCGGGGGGGGGCACCCGGGGGGCAGGACCCGCAGGCGGGGAGCCTGGCGTTTCCAGATCGGGCGCGGATATCATTTTCGTCGGCGGGGGGCATCCTGCGGCCGGACGCCTGGCAAAGGCCGCCTGCCAGCTCCAAAGCTATTGGTTGAGTCTCAGGGTCTACAGGTTTCTTTTGGACCTGGAGATTCGGGACATGATGGCGGGGCAGGCGGAGGCCTTCGCGCTCCTGAAGTCGTTTCCCGGGCTGAGCCCCGCCCGCGTGGCGGGCGTCTTGAGCGAGCTGGGGCCCTGCCCGGAGCGCTTCCCGGATGCGGACTCGCTGTGCCGATGGGCCGGCTACGGGGAACCGGCGGAGGTCGGGGCCTCCGGCAGGGGGCGCGGGAGATCGCGGCTTAGCCGTGCCTTACGCTCGGCCCTCAGGCAAGCTGGTCGGAAGTCCCCGCGTTTCCGGCGCTTTCTTGGGGCACCCGAAAGCGCGGGAACGTGCCCGGCGGACCTGCGCGGGGGCGAGAGGGCTCTGCTGAGGGTTATCTACGAGGTGCTGGTGACCGGTCGACCCTATAAGGAGGAGGGGGACTGCTGATGGGACGGCGCCCGCTTTGGGGGCGGGGTAAAGTCCAGAGGGGGCCCGCGCGCTGGGACCGTCATGGGATGCAGTTTGCGGGTCTCCGTCCCGGGGTGCCGTCCGGAGGTTCTTTCGGCGACACGTCAGCGGAATCTCCTCTGGGTTGATGCCGCCCGCCGGTTTCAGAACGGTGCCGCCGCCCGGGGCTCCGTCCGCAGGGGGGCGGTCGCGTTTCGAAGAACGTCTGAGGCTCACCGAGCCTGTCCTTTCGCGAGTGCCTTCCGCAGGGGCCTTGGTTTCGATCATCGCTGAGTGACCGGGTGCCTCCCACAAAAATGTAGTAGAATCATTTTGAGGCGTTCCGTCGCATCGGCATACCGGTAACGGACGCCTTTGGCGGCGCTCCGCGACTGGCTCAGGCTTCAGGCCTTACGGTTCAGATGTCACGGCGGGCCGCCGGCATCGGAATTTTCGGGCGTCGACCCGGCTCCTCCTCGCGTTTCGCACCTTCCGGCTGTCGCCGAACGCTTCGCCCGGCTTAGGTACCTCCATGCTTTCACGATTTCTCCCGATCATGTTGGCCTTGAGCCTCTTACCGCTCCCGCTGGCCATCCGCATGGCGGGCGGGAGTGCCGCCGTCACGGGCTTCGGTGGCCCCGTAGGCGAACGGACAACGCCCTTGCCGCCCGCATTGGGGGCCTCCGGGCCCCTGGCCGCGGCGGCGCCCGGCCTGCGGTTCTGCCGGCGCATGGACCTGCGATCCTCGCCGGGCGGCCCCGCCCCGCGAACGGGCGGGCACGGGGGGCATTCAGGCGGCATGGAGCTCCAGGCGGCGGCCTCCCGGAAGGATTCCGACTACATGACCGAGCGGAGGAGGGTCCTGGAGCTGGTGAACCAGACGCGCCGGGATAACGGCCTCCATCCTCTCGCCTGGAACGATGCCTTGGCCGGCGCCGCCCAGCTGAGGGCATCCGAGCTCAATTCGAACTTCTCCCATACGAGGCCCGACGGGACCGAGTTCACGACGGTCCTGAGCCAGTTCGGCATACGTACCACCGCCTGGGCCGAGAACATCGCCCAGGGGCAGAGCGATGCCGCCGCCGTCATGAACTCCTGGCTCAACTCCAAGGGCCACCGGGGGAACATGTTGAGCGGGAATTTCAGCCAGCTTGGCGTGGGGGCGTTCCCGCTCCCCGGTCGGGGCTTGAGTTGGGTGCAGCTTTTCGCGCGATGAGCCTCACTGTCGAACGGCGCCCTGCAGGCGATCATGAGGGGCCGAAGGTATTGGAACGATTTTTCGCCGTAGCGTGCGACGGCTGGGCACGGCGAGCCTGCGGACCGATTTCGACTCGGAAACGCGGGAAAATGCAGGTAATACTCTGAAAATCGCGGGACAGGCGCTGACAAACCTCAGAGAAAGCTTCGGGAAAGACGCGGTAAAGCTGAGGAAATTCCACGGGAAGACTGCGGCAAAAGTTGCGGGAAAACCGCGAGACGTCGGAAAGCCGCGAACGGGAAGGCACGAAAATGAAAAGCCGCGGGGTCTCCGCGGCTTTGCTGCTTCAGGGCCAGGAAAAAGCGATGTTCATGGACGGCCTTCCGCGCGTCCCCGCGCCCGGGCGTTTCGGGGGGGTGTCATGCCGTGGGCGGGGGTCCCCGGGCCACGGGCAGGGGGCGTCAGGATGCCCTCGTCACCGGGGCGGCGGAAGGGTCGAGCATGTCCGCCTCGGTCTCCGGGGCCAGGGTGTAGTTCCATTCTCCGTGGAACTCCGCCGGGTATACCGTGACCGGCCTGGCCTCCTCGCCCTCGCCCGAGGGCGGCGCGAAGCGGCTGTGGTCCAGCGTGAGGCCCAGGGCCATGGTGCGCACCTGGCAGCCGCCGCTGATGAGCCGCACGGTTATCTCGGAGTCGCGCCTGGGCTCGCCGGCGAACGAAGTCGACACGAAGGAGAAGAGGCGCTGGGAGTTGTTGTTCCAGCGGCTGGTGCCCGGGGGGTAGCGGCAGAATTCCACCGGCAGTCCCGACATGGTGGCGAGCCTCTGGAGCCCGGCCTTCCACAGCGAGTTGCGCCTGAGGCCACCGGCGTTGTCGGCGGTGATGAGAATCGAGGTCGCCTGCGGGAAGAGCTCGCGGCCCTCCACCATCCACCAGCCGTACAGCGAGTCGCAGGTGAAGGAGGCCGCCTCGCGGGCGGTGCGGACGAGCGCCGACTCCCGGGCCAGCTTGGGGTCGTAGATGCCCCGGTGGCGGGCCCCGGACTCCAGCGGATCCCGGGGAGGCGCGAGCGAGGCCAGGCGGGCCTCGGGCGAGGCTGCCTGGTCCTGCGGGACGTCCTTGCGGCGGGTCTCCACCGCGAGGACGGGGAGCGAGTTTTCCAGGCAGCGGGCCGCGCGGCGGGAGATGTGACGGAACTGCGCGTCCCGGTCGGGGTGGATCGTGCCCTCCTCGGTCTTGCGGGTGCCCATCAGGTTGTAGCCGTTCTTGCGGAGGATCTGGGCCACCTTCTCATGGCTGATCCTGTGCTGGCCGGCCGTGAGTTCCTGGGCGAGGCAACGGGTGCTCTTGCAGGTCCAGACCAGCGGCGGGTCCTCCTCCCCGCGCACGGTCTCCAGCATGAGGTCCTCCAGGGAGGCCCAGATGCCGGGATCGGAGCGTTCCACCCGGGGCCTGCCGGCCCCGGCGCGGCGGGTCTTGCCGGGCTCCAGCGGCGCCTCGTCCAGCTCCTTGATGCCCTTGGTGATGGTTACCCGGGAAAGGCCGCAGGCGCGGCTTACCATGGAGATGCCTCGGCGGCCGATGCGCTTGGCTTCCCCGGCGGCCACGAGCCTGCGCTCGCGTTCGCCCAGGTGGGGCCAGACGTTCATGAACATCTTGTTCAGGGCGGATTCAGTTTCGGTCATGGCGGTGGTGTCCGGTACGCGGGCCGGTTCGACCTTCCCTGCCGAAGGGGCCGGGCCGCCCGTCGGCCCGGCCCCCCTCGGAACGGGCCGTTTCGGCCTTTCCGGGGCTCCGGGGGAATGTCGCCCCCGGCGGGGTCGGTAGGTTCTGCCTATCCAAATATTAAGGTGTCGGCGGGTGCTTGTAAAGCCCGGCTCCGGCATCCCCTCCCGCAGGCGGGGGTGCCTCGCGGGAGGGGCTGGAGCCGCGGCGGCTTGCGTCGCCGCGAGGCTCGGCGCGGGGTGACAGCCCCGCGCCGGGCGCGGGAGCCAGGCGGGCGGCGGGGAGAGGGTCCGGCGGGCGGGCGCCCGCTCGGCCCAGGGTGTTGCGGGCGAGAGCCCGGCAACGCGGCCGCCCGGCGAAAGGCCTTTCGGCAAGGATGCCTAGACGGCGGCGAGCACCCCGGCGCCCCAGCTCTTGATGGCGTCCTTGGCGCCGTCGGGGTCGCCGTTTATCTTGAGCTTGCCGCCCACGACGGTCGCGCCGAGCTCGGTAAGCTTGTCGGAGATGGCGTCCACCGCGCCGCAGTAGTACTTGTAGTCCTCGTCCCCGCAGCCGAAGACGGCGGCCTTGACCCCTTTGGCCCCGATCTTGTCGAAGGACTCGAAGAGGGGGATGAAGTCCTCCTGCAGCTCTATCTCGTCGTCGCCCCAGGTGGAGCAGCCGAAGAGCACGAGGTCCGTGCCGGCGCACAGGCCGTCTGCCTTCACGTCCGCCGCCTTGGCCTTGGAGACCGTGTGGCCGGCGGCCTTGATCTGGTCCTCCAGCTGGGCCGCCACCCACTCGGTGTTGCCGGTGGTGGAACCGTAGACTATGTAGATGTTCGCCATACGAATAGACTCCTTGGGGGTTGCATGGCCGGGCTAGGGACCGGCCTCGGTTCGCCGGGGAGGGCCCTTCCCCGCGGCTTTTTGAATGTGTCAGGGATTTTAAGCTAACTGATTCTCAATTGCAATAGCGGAGAGAGAAAAAATAATGCCGTCGTTTTGGCTGATTTATTGCGTGATTTCAATATCTTATCGTTTAGAAGACCCCGCGCTGTCATCGACCGGCGTGTAAAATTCCGGGAAAAAGTCCGTAAACCTGAGGGCGGGATGGATTCAAGTTATGCTTGCCGCGAATCCGTTGACGGGGGAAGGGAGGCCGGCCGTGAGTCCCTTCACGCCTCTGAACGGATACGCCGTGACAACGATGAGCCCGCGTCATCGGTTCGGAGGCGATTTCGTATGCATGGTTCAGGAAACGGAGCCTCCGGGTAGCGGGACGCCTCAACCGTCGGAGCTGGC
>JAISFS010000032.1 GCA_031263485.1 Deltaproteobacteria bacterium
TCCTCTCCCCTCCTCTCCCCTCCTCGTCCCCCCTCGTCCCCCTCTTCCCTCCTCCTCCTCCTCCTCCTCCCTCCTCCTCCCTCCTCTTCCCTCCTCTTCCCTCCTCTTCCGGCAACATCCAGCTAGTTCGGGGCGTTTCCTTTCCTTTCCCGCCGCCTCAGAACGCTTCCGCTCCTTTCAGGCTCCCTCCAGCCGGCTTCCCGTCCCAACTGACCGGACAAACACTCTTCGGAACATTCCCGTACAGTTTCTTCAATCCGAAAGCCCCGCCTGCGATAGACTTCCGGGCCTCCTGAAGAGGCTTTCGGAGGCAGTACGGCTGTTTAGATGCCTGGAATTGTGATATAACGCAAAAGTTCCGGCTTTCGCGGCGTTCTGTCGATGCCTCGACCCCGAAGAGAAGGTTTCGGCTTCGCCGCCGGACCTCTTGTCGACCGGGGCGCCCCCCGACAGTATGCCCGGACGCCGAGAAAGGGCGCAGTCCCCGGCACGGGGACCCATCCGGAAGGACCTTCGCCTTGACAGAACACAGACACGGAGGCCGCGTATTCGAGGCCGCGCGGGATCTTGGGCTCCCCTGGAACAGGATCCTGGACTTCTCCGCCAACATCAATCCTTTGGGCCAACCCAGGGGGCTCAGGCAACACCTCCAGCGAAGCTTCCCGGAGACGGTACATTACCCGGACGTGAAGGCGGACAGCCTAACCGACGCCATCGCCCTCGCGACGGGCCTCCCCCGTGACTCCATCCTCCCGGGGGCGGGCTCCACGCCGCACATCAGGATGATAGCGAGGATCCTGTCCCCAAGGCGCCCGGTCGTCATAGGACCGGCCTTCGCGGAGTACGGGGAGTCCCTGGCGGCGGCCGGAAGGCCGCCCAAGTACGTGTTGGCCTCGGCCGAAAACGGCTTCGAGGTCACTCTGAAGGAAATCAATAAGGCCGCTTCCCTGAGGCCAGATCTCATCTTCATCGCGAACCCCGCGAACCCCACCGGCAGACTGGTCCCGGACGAGTGCTTCGAGGAGCTCCTGAACCTCAGCGAACGGACAGGGGTCTGGGTCGTGGTGGACGAGGCCTTCATCGACTTCACCTTCAACGACTCCCTCGAGCACCTGGCGGCCTTCCGGGAGCGCTTCCTGGTGCTCAGGTCGCTCACGAAGATCTTCGCCATCCCGGGCCTGAGGCTCGCCTACCTGGCCGGACACCCGGAGAGCATCGCCCCGCTGGCCGCGCAGCTTGAGCCCTGGCCGCTCAACTGCATGGCGCTCGAGGCCGGCCTCTTCTGCATCCCCAACCGTGACTTCGTGGAGCGGACCTCGCCCGTCACCATGAGGCTCCGCAAGCGTCTGGTGCAGGCGCTCTCGCCCTACGGGAAGATCGTGCCTTCCGACGCCAACTTCGTCCTCATGGACGCCGCCGAAGATGCCCCGGGCATCATCGCCAGACTGTACGCCAAGGGTATCCTGGTCCGGGACGCCTCCAACTTCCAGGGCCTGGGCCCGGGCTGGCTCCGTTTCGCGGTCAGGAAGACCCACGAGATCAAGGCGCTTGAGGGCGCCCTGGCCTCCAAAGACTGACGGAACATGCCAGAGCTCCCTGAAGCCGAGACCATCGCCCGTGACCTCGACCGGGCCCTCGCGGGGGCCCGGGTCGCCAAAGCCGAGCTCGTCTTCAAGCCTTCCCTCGAGGGGCCGCTCCCCCTCTCCCGACTGAACGGCAAGGCCTTCCGATCCGCCTTCCGCCGGGGGAAGCACGTGGCCATGAGTTTCGAGGGCGATCTGACGCTCGTCGCGTCCCTGCGGATGACGGGTCAGTTCGTCTTCGCCCGCGCCCCCGGGGCCTCTCCGGACCGGGGCTGGCCGAAACACGCGCGGGCCGCGTTCCGCCTGGACGGCTTTACCGGTCCCGAGGGCGAGGACGCCCTCGCGTTCCTGGACGTCCGCAAGTTCGGGAGGCTCAGGCTCCTCCAGGCCACCTCGCCCGAGACGCTTCTCCCGCCTAGCCTGAACGGTCCCGAGATAACCGATCTGGACGGCGAAACCTTGTTCAAGGCCCTCGCCGCCTCCAAGGCCCCCGTGAAGTCGGTCCTGATGGACCAGAAGGTTATGGCGGGACTTGGCAACATCTATGCCACGGAGATCCTCTTCGCGGCCAGGGTGTCCCCTTTCCGGCCGGCCGCTTCCATCACCAGGCCAGAATCGGATATCATCCTTGAGGCGGCCGGAACGATCCTGGCCGAGGCGGTCTCGCTCCGCGGCTCCACCGTCTCCAACTACCGGGCGCCTCTTGGCCCCGGACGCTACCAGGAACGCCATCTGGCTTACGGCAAGGCGGGGAAGCCCTGCCCCCGTTGCGGCATGCCCTTGGAAAGGGCCGTAACGGCAGGCAGAGCCACTGTCTACTGCCCGCACTGCCAAAAATGACGGCGCCAGCTTCCCGCGTTTCGGAGCCCCTGCGGGGCAACGTTGCCCCCCTGACAGGACACTACGCTCCCGACTGGACGCCGCGCCTCCGGCAGGTCCTGACCGGCCCTGACCCGCGCGGAACGTCTGCGGCGGTCGAAGGCCCTGACTCCGGGCCCTGATCCATGCCAGTCCCGCGACCCTTTAACCGCTCCCTCCCCGAGCTGGCCGCTCTCTGAGACTTCCGCCCCTTGGGTCGCCCGCCCCCTGAGCCAGCGTGGCCTTTTTTCCGGGCCCGACCCTGATCCGTGTCCTAAGCCCTTCTCCAGAACCCAGGACCTTGCGGAAGCCTCGTTGCGCCCAGCGGGACGGATTCCCCGACCCTTTGCCCCAAGCCCTCACGCGACCGCGCAGGCGACGTGACGCTGTCCCCGCCGCTGGCCGATGCCGATTCCCCGGCACCTTCCGCCGAAATCCCGGCACCTTCCGCCGCACTCCCGGAGCCCCCGCCCGGCACCGGGGGCCCTCTCTCGAACGCCCGCCCGAACCCCCCTTAGGATCCCGTCATGATGATGTTTGCCGCCCCCCGCGTCCAGACAGGCCTTTCAGTGTTCCTCAGATCCCATTGCGACGGCTACAGGGGCAAGTCACTGGGACTTCTATGCAACCAGGCATCCGTGGGCCCTGACCTCCGGCATGCCCTGGAGCTCGCGGACTCGGCCATGCCCGGGACCATAAAGGCCGTCTTCTCCCCCCAGCACGGGCTCTACGGAGCCATGCAGGACAACATGGAGGAATCCCCCCACTCGCGGCTCCCGGACGGCAGGCCCGTCTGGAGCCTCTACGGGGAGGGCCGGGTCCCGGAGCCCCGGATGCTGGAGGGCCTGGACGCGGTCGTCTGCGATCTCCAGGACGTCGGGGTAAGGGTGTACACCTTCGCGCAGACGCTGTTCGGGGTCATGGACGCCTGCGCGGCCCAGGACATCGAGGTGGTGGTCCTGGACCGCCCCAACCCCTCCGGGGGGCTCGTAATGGAGGGCGCCATCCTGTCCCCGGAGTTCATGAGCTTCGTGGGCATGACGCCCGTGCCGCTCATGCACGGCTTCACGCTGGCCGAGCACGCCGTCTTCAGGAACGCGGCCTCAGAGGCCCCCTGCAGGCTCACCGTCGTGCCGATGATCGGATGGGAGAGGGGCATGGACTTTTCCGCCACCGGACTGCCCTGGGTGATGCCCAGTCCTAACCTGCCCACCCCGGACTCCGCCTCGGTCTACCCCGGCTCGGTCATCTTCGAGGGCACCAACCTGTCCGAAGGGCGCGGCACGAGCAGGCCCTTCCAGCTGATAGGGGCCCCGTACGCCGACCGCGACGCGCTGGCGGCGAGGCTCGACGCCATGAAGGTCCCCGGGACGTTTTTCCGTCCGGTGGAGTTCAAGCCCATGTTCGGGAAATGGGCGGGGGAAATCTGCCGCGGCGTGGAGATCCACCCCGTGGACCCGATGTTCAAGCCTTTCCGGTCGGCCCTCTCGCTTCTGGAGGCCGTCCTGAGGCTCTGGCCGGACGATTTCGCGCTCAAGGATCCCCCCTACGAGTACGAGTTCGCCCGCAGGCCGATAGACCTCATCATGGGATGCGAGGATCTATTCAACGATCTGGCGGCGGGTGTGAGCGCCGAGGAGATCTGCTTCAACCTGGAGCCCCCCGTCAGGGCCTTCGACAGGCGGCGCACGGACTCGCTGCTTTATCGACAGTGAGCGCGGTTTTTTTTGCTTTGCCGCCAGGAAAGATGCAGCACGAGCGATCGCTCCATGTCGCGCCGTCGGCGGTCCCTGTTCAGCGATACGGAACCCTTGTGCATTTTGATATTCCTGTTCCGGGCGATAGTTCCGGGCGATAAAATTCACGAATCGTTCCGGAGCCCTTGCAAACCCGGTCTGAGACTGTTTGCCGACCAGCCTGTCTCCTGTCGCCAATGTGAGACGCTACCGCTACAGAAACGTATTTCCTCGGGATTCGATGGCAACTGACCGTTCCTGCCGAAGGATTTCGCGAATGTCATGGAAATTGCTCTTATCGAATCATGCGTGAACCGTTCGCTTTGCACGGCGCGACTCGAACCGTGAATTCCTGTCAGGGGAGAACGTGTGGATGATGGATTCGTTCAGTATTGCCAAGATGCCAGACAAGGGGATTATGACGACCTGAAACCATTGGAAAACATCAAGATGGCTGGACAAGCATAAAGACCGGCATGGCAATCAATATCCAGACTTGATTTCATTTAAACCCCAACCCCCATCTCCTGGCGGTTCATTTGAGGGCAGAGTGTCTGGGTAAAGGGTACGCGGATGAGTGATGGCTTAAGGCTTAAGCTCGATGGCGCCAATGCCATAGCCGCTTTGCCATGGCCGCATGGCGCTTCGATTTTCCGTATAGGTGGATTTGTTTTGCAACGGAATCAGGATTGTGGATGATGGGAATTTTCACGTAAAAAGGCTCGTGATATCAATTTATCAAATCCCAGATAACATCAAGGGATAACTACGGTAATCGAGCGGCTGAAAACCATTTTCAATTCTCTACGGATGCCTTTAGATGACAATCAAAAAAAATTATCTGTGGCAATATATCCAATTCTGCATGAAATACCGCTTAGTTCACGATTTTCCAGTTCGAATGGCCGTTGGACCGGTCACGTTTAAAAAGTATTATTACGGCTTATAGGGATAGACACCGCTGTAGCAGTCGGCTGTCCGCCCCCATTAAACATGACGGTGGCCGGCAAGATAAGATGATCTGGGCGTATCTGTCACTTCGCTGAGAGTATCCGGCAAGCCTCGCCCGCGAGCTCACCCTCTCCAATTGCCCAGTGAACTTGATACGTCGTAACTGGTGATGGTTTGTTGCTAAAAATCAGAAATTTCGCATCGCCAAAGATGGTATTCTATGAGTTGAAGAATTTGGTATCATATTTGTTTTGCCAGGAAAAAGCTCTCATCCATAAGTTGTCGAAATTGAATTGGAATTCAAGGCTGAAAAAATCAGCTAACTCACGACCGGATCGAAACCATCTGTCATGGGCTCAATGCGTGACGTCAAAGAATCATGGATTCGGCTAACGTAACCGATCCTAAATCTCGCTTCGGCCCAAAGGTTTGGGACGCGGATCGTTTCGCCAGTCACGGTATAATATTTCTCTGCAATCAATCATGACATCTATCCTGTCCACAACGGAAACGGCAACGGCGTAAACCTTGGCCTTTCCGCCGAGATCCCCCCAGCCGTGCTTATAGACATAAATCTGCGTGAACGCTTCACTTATGCCTTTCTCAAGCAGTTTCCTCACCCGAGCCAAATGAGCCTCCGTGCGCCTGATCCGTATGGCGCGGGATTGCCTTTCCGGAACCGATTCTGTCGGATTAGACGATTCGACTCCGTCGTCATCCTTTGTTCGATCATTATGGCATTCAGAAGTCTTCACATGGGCATCTGGTTCCAAAGAATCGTCATGCACCAATTCTCCTTTCAACCCGTTGATTAAATGGATGCTCCTGGCATGTTTCACATCGATTATGATGACGGATCCTGGCAACCTGACTATGAAATCAGGAACGCCGCCGCCGGCGCTAGGCTCCGCCTGAACAACGTCGTTCAGGAACCACAGACATCTCGCGATTTCATTCTGGAAAAACCGCTCGTTGGATTCTATTCGCTGATACGGATAGATTTCGAGTATAGATGACAGAATCTCGGTCAACCTGTCTACGTCAAGGATTGATAAAGACGCAGAAAATTTTTTATAGAAATTTAACATTTTGTTTATGTCATTTTCGGTGACTCCAGGATATAACCTGTCTAGCAGATGATCTGCAACGAACGAACTCCTGACTTCCTCGTTGGGAATTGTCAAATAATACTGTTTTTCGCCATCGGATTTTCCGGCAAAATCAATTTTGCCAACGCTCAGATAACCGGTCATCAACAGGGCTGCGGGAGCCGACAAGCTGGTTATATCCTTTGCTTTGACTATTTCGCTGCAAAAATTATTTTTCGCGTAAATTTTGAAGTAATCACCGTCGTGGACCTCAAGTCGGCGAAGAAATCCGGGGGCTCCGGTGTCATACCAATACCTTTCCAAAGAATATGACGTCAGAAAATTCAAAATCGAATGAGGGTTCAGGACCTCTGATTCACCGTCCCAGCTGTAACCATCGTACCAATCCTTGATATCGGAGAAAAGCTCTTCGACGCTGAGATGCTGCTTTGCTTCCGGCATGGATTTTCTTGCCAAAAGAGATGCTGACAAATGATTTTTCAAATATTTGTCAATCTCATCAGCCGAAAATCCGCAAATGTTCGAGTATTTCGGATCGAAAGTCAGATCATAAAGTATGTTCATGGCGGAATCCATAAACAGCTCTTTGAATCTGGTGATTCCGGTCACTAACAGTAATCCTAAACGGCCCTTTTGTCTCACATCCTTCAATGCCGTGTAGAAAGCGGAAAGAGTACTCTGAGCTGATTTTAGCCTAGCAGGATCGTTGAAAAACGATATCAAGGGAAAATCTGACTCGTCTATGAGCACAGAAACCTTTTGATGGTCCGCAAACGCCTCTTTCCCGTCGATGCTCACCCCGTTGCCGTTGCACCTCAATTGAATATCGCCGTATGATTTAAAGAGCGTATTGATTAGCTCTATAATAGCGAAGTCACTGGTTTCGGAGACGATGCTGACTCCGAAATCATCAGCGATATTATGCAACTGATTCATCAGTGACTCTTCAAATTCTTTATTAGGCCGGACACCTGTCGAAAGACTCAGGCTAATCACGTGAGATCTTTTCCAGTCGAATTGTTTACTGTCATGAGAAATTTTCAGTCCCCTAAACAGATCTTCCCTCCCCTGGATAGCGGCTTCAATTGTTGAGAGAAGAAGTGTCTTTCCGAACCTTCTCGGCCTGGACAGGAATACCGCTTTTCGATTGTCTTCAAGCAACAGCCGTACGAAATCGGTTTTGTCTACGTATACGCATCCATCTGAACGTAATTCCTGAAAAATCCCTTGTGACATAGGCAACGGCGGCAAACGATCCATCGCTGCGTCTTCTGAATTTTCAGGTCGTCGCGTAATCTCTTCCATGACTCTACCTGCCTATATTGCCTAAATCCAAACACCCTGCCATTCACGATGACCCTGGAAGGGACCACCGCCAATCGAAGGGCATCATAATCCTGTCGATAAGTAGGATCTGGAAAAACATCTAAACGAATATTTTTATCAAACGATAGATTACTTGTCAAGTTGTCCAGTCGATATTCGATATCTTCCCAAAATGCGGAATAACGATCTTTCCGGACATCTCATTCTTTCCCGCACTGATTCTCTATTCCCGTAGTTTGTCCTGAAGCGTGGCTGCATGAGACGGGCCAAAACCCTCCGGCAATGGAATCTCGCCAACGACCACGCCCTGCCCCTGGCCTCAAACCGCCGATGTAACTCACGGGAAATACCTTTTTGTAGCTTCAAACCCAGCAACCTCGCCAATCCTTTCATGCCCTCCAATCCGTAATCCCTCATCCACCCGTATTCGGAGCATTGGCTTCGCACCGGGGGGCGGTTACCCGGCGAGAACACGAGAATGATCGGGGACTTCGGTGGCGTGGGTCGATTGGGCGGACTGAGGAATCCCCTCCATGAGCCGGCCGATCCTGGAGTCGTCCCCTCCCTGAGCCGACGCGGCCATTTTCGCTGGCCCGGCACTGAACAGTTTACGCGCGGTCCTTCTCCAAAGACAAAGACCTTGCTGGAGCCCCGTTGCGCTCCGCAAGACGCATTCCCGATGTCTTTGCCCTCATCCCCCCGGCGACCGCCACGGTCACGCGCTGCCGTCTCCGCCGACAGCCGATGCCGGTTCCCCGACACCTTCAACCGCACTCCCTGAACCCCCACCCGATTCAGGGGGCCCTCTTTCGAACGCCCGCCCGGATCCCCCTCTGGATCTCATCATGGTGATGTTTGCCGCCCTTAGCGTCCAGACAGGCTCGTCCGAATTCATCAGTTCCCATTACGACTGCTACAGGGGCGAGTCACAGGGGCTTTTACGAAACTTGGAGCTCCAAGCGATCAAGAAGGCCGATCCCAACCGAGCCAGCTCCGCCTGGGGCTTCGGGTTTCGGGCATGAGGAACCGGTCGCCAGCCAGGAGGATTGCTTTTATCCAAACCAGGCTTCCGAAGGCCCGGCCAGCCCCGGGAAGGCCGTCTTCTTCACCGGCACGGGCTCTAACTACACTGCCATCCAAGATAACATGAAGAAGTCCCCATACGCGGCTCCAGGACGGCAGGCCCGTCCGGAGCTCTGAGGGGACAGCCCTTGAAGCCTCGGGGAGAGTATGAATGTTGATTCCACTGCAAAAACCATCCACCTCGACAGGGAAGCGGGACTTTAGGCGTCCATCGCATTGGCATCCAGACGCTAAAGCCTTAAACCACCGCACATCTGCGCACCCTTTACCCAGATACTCCGCCATCAAACGATTGCCCGGAGGTGAGGGAGGGGGTTTTTGCAGTGGAATCTTCATTGAGGGGCCAC
>JAISFS010000076.1 GCA_031263485.1 Deltaproteobacteria bacterium
CCGGAAGTTGTTTTGCTCCCTTTATCTGCCCGTGACAGAACTTCCTCCAGGCGGTCTGATATGTTATCTCGAGTACTTGAGCCCATCTTGGGAGAGTTTCATGTTTCCTCACTTTTGAATAAACTGAGATAAACGACTATATTTGACTATACACGATTATAAATTGAAAGTCCAGTTATGATACCAGATGCGGACGGCGAGATCAAACTCCGCGCGGATGTTGGGATTGCGGGACGGCGCATCCGAATCCGCGCCGAAAAGGCAGCGGAACCGCCGCCCCGCGAAACAGGCCGACACTGTCAAGGTGTGCCGACCGGTGGGGAGAGCGGGCGCGCCATACCGCCGGAAAGACCGCCAGGGCCGCGATGACCCGGGCGGGTGCGCCACGGCGGTCGCGGCTTGACTTCGGGCCCTGCAGATGCTATCTAGCACTCATTATAGGCCACATTTCGGGGCTCGAGAGGCCATATTTCGGGGCACAGCCCCGCGCCGGGTTCCCGTCCAGTATTGCCCGCGTCGCTCCGCGCGGCCCAGGGGGTTACCGTGAAGTTTTTCCTTGACACTGCCAACATCGACGAGATCAAGGCCTGCGCCTCCTTCGGGTTTCTGGACGGCGTCACCACCAACCCCTCCCTGATGGCCCGCGAGGGCATCGCCAACCAGCGGAACAGGATCCTGGAAATCTGCTCTATCACGGATGGCCCCGTCTCCGCGGAGGTCCTGGCCACGGACACCGAGGGCATGATCGAGGAGGCTCAGTCGCTGTTCGAGATAGCCGGCAACGTGGCCGTGAAGATCCCGCTCACCATGCCCGGCCTCGCCGCAACGCGGGCGCTTGCGGACAGCGGCAAGGCCGTGAACCTCACGCTGGTCTTCTCGCCCCTGCAGGCCCTCCTGGCCGCCAAGGCTGGGGCCGCCTTCGTGAGCCCCTTCGTTGGCCGACTGGACGACGTGGGCGAGGACGGCATGCAGCTGGTCGAGGACATCGTGTCCATCTACACCAACTACGCCTTCGAGACCGAGGTGATCGTGGCCAGCATAAGGAGCCCACAGCACGTGCTCCGCGCGGCGCTCGCCGGGGTCGACATCTGCACGGTGCCTTTCAAGGTCATCGAGCAGCTCGCCCAGCACCCTCTCACCGACAAGGGCCTGGCGGCCTTCCTGGAGGACCACCGGAAGGCGTCCGCCAAGTCCACCCCCCCCTCCCAGCATTAGAAGGCCGCGCCGGACCCCGCGCCCCGCAGGCACCATGGTCAGCACGGGCGCGAGGAGGCCTCGGACGCCTTGCCTTACACGTTCAGGCAGATTTTTCGACACCCCGGCACACGAAACCTTTCTCTCGTTAATGGATTCCTTTCCAATGTCAATAACTTAAGGCATAAAACGACAGTTTTCCTGGAATTTATACTAATGATATCAACAGCTTGCCAGACACCACTTCCCTTAAGTTGTTGACATTGGATTCCTTTCCTGATGCGCTGGCTCCGCCCCGAGAACGGATACCAAGGACGGCAACCGTTCATGGGCGGGGTAATCCTTCGCCCGCTTGGCTGACATGGCCCTGCTCCCTAACGTATCCGTTCGTTTAGAGTATGTCCTATTCGGCGATGACCTTGCAATCCCCCGGTCAGCCGATACAGCAAAAGGTTGACAAATTAAAATTTAACTTATATTGTAAGCTTGAGTAATGGTACCGTCCGGCTTTCATAACCAAAAGGACGGATGCTCCTCCGTCAGGGTGAACCCGACCGATCTTTGCGCTTATCGATATTCATTTCCCGCGCAAGCGCACTTCCTTCAAGCTCGCGATCCTGATAAGCCCGCTTTCCCAGGATCCTGCGGCGTTGGGGGCCAATGCCATGGCCGAAAAATCCATGCTTCACCAAATCCCAGTGGATTCCTTCACGGGATTAATTGAGCTGGGGGCGGTCTATGTCGACAAGACAGGGTTGCTAAGCGGGCTGGTGAATTCGTTCGGCCCGTATTTCCTGGCGAGGCCCAGGAGATTCGGCAAGAGCCTTCTTCTCGACACGATCCAACAGATATTCGAGGGCAGAAAGGAACTGTTCACCGGACTGGACATTGAGCGGAAGGCTCAGGATTTAGACTGGAGGTTCTTTCCTGTGATCCGGATCAACATGAATACCGTTGACTCGGAACCTTCCCAATTTCAAGCCGGCCTGATAAGCAAGCTTAAGCCTTTCGCTGACGCATATAATGTTCAAATCAACCAATCCAGCATCGCCAACGCCATCAGCGACCTGATAATCAATGTTTCAGCAAAATGCGCAATTCCGAGAAAATCCAAAAGTGCCCGCAACCCCGTTGATATCGTAGACAGGAATGTTGTCCTCCTCATCGATGAGTATGATTTCCCTCTATTGAAACACCTTCGAGAGCCTATTAAAATCGAAAAAATGCGTTCGATGCTCTATGATCTTTACTCATCGATCAAAGGATGCAACAAATTTTTACGGTTCGTCTTCATAACCGGGATCACGAAATTCAAACAGCTTTCTCTTTTTTCTGCTATGAACAATGTCATGGATATCTCTTTCAATGAGGAATTTTCCACGATATGCGGATTCACAAAAGACGAAATCAAGTTGAATTTCGGAATATATCTTGACATAGCCCTTTCAAAACAGGTATCTGAAGGAAAATTTCCGCCAGGATCGACCGTAGACCGACTCATGGACAAGATCTCGGAATGGTACGATGGCTACAGCTGGGACGGAAAGACAAAAGTATTCAATCCGTATTCGATCAAAAATTTTCTATATAAAAACAGATTCGATGATTATTGGTACCAGTCCGGAACCTCCTTGTTTACTGAAGCTCTCGGATCTCTCGATGGAAAACGTTTCGAGATATTCGGCAAGAATATTTCCGTAAAAGCTCCCCTTGAAATTCAGGACACAGGCAACATTAACGATGAAGCATTCCTTTTGCAGGCCGGGTATTTGACGATCGACAGTATCAGCGAGATTGGCGACTCTATAAAATTTAACCTGAAGATCCCCAACCATGAGATCAAGAACGCGATAAACGGGGAACTTTCCTCAAAATTTCAGGAATTCGTTATGAGACTTCAGTTCATGGAAAATGCCAGCGATCCTCTGAAGAGCCTGACAAGCATGAAAGGCGAACTGTTGTCGACGTTATGGTCATCCGATGTCGAAAAGGCTGAAATGCTTCTGAGTTCAATTTTCTCTGGAAATCCTAGAGAATGGTATCGTGGAGGCGGAGAAGGCAGCTTAAAACTGATTTTGTTGACTATTATGAGGTTCGGTGGCGCAATCTTTTCCGGCAACATGCTTGAGGCATTGGGCGAGGTGTACTCGGATGCCGGCAGAGCCGATCTGGTATTCGACGTCGGCGGAAAAGGATATATCGTTATAGAACTGAAATTCATCGGACCCAAGGTCAAAACCGGTCTTGACGGCAGACATAACCGTAAGGCCAAGCCGATGACACCGATCGGATCAGGCATATCGCGAGTGGCGAAACGTCCCGCCTCCTTTACCGGTTTCCGAAGGCTCCTCGAACTGGGGACAGTGTCGGACAAGATCAAACGTACGCTGGAAAGCAAGATCGAGGTTGCTTTCAATCAGATATTATCGAAAGATTACGCCAAACAGTATCTGGTTTCAGGAAAACCGATCCGAGCCGCCGCGATCGCGGTTTATGACACTTCAACCGTGATGGTCCGTTTCGCGGAAGTCGTATGGAAGGACGGCGGGGAATGGCAACTGGATTTCAAGTGAACTCCGCCGCTACCGCCATTGCCCTTCACGCGCACTCTCTCGCTCCTGACTCGCCGTCCTGTCAAGTACAGCCGACCCGCCAATGAGATGCTCCAACGCCGAACCTCAATCTCGTTCAATGCCTCTTGGCAGGTGAACTGATGCTTTTATCCCGCAACATCAATCTAATCTTCATATGTCGCCATGCCTTTTCTTGACGCTTCCAGACTTTCTCTGGCCTCTGGCATAATATCCTGACGGAAAGCGCGGTCCCCGAGGCATCGATCATCAGAACGGAAAGTCTTGCGCTAAATATTTGTCTATGATAATCTGATTAATGCTATGACGGAACGGCAATAAGTCGGAACGGCAACCCGGAGCAGACAATGCCACCTGGTCATCGGCCTCAGGGATGCTGCAGGTCAGGCAAAACGTACCAGTTATAGGGGGATGACTGCCCAGCCGCCCTATTAGGACACCCGCCCCGTCCGACTCTTCATCATGAATCCCGCATCGGCTTATTACGGCGGCGTCTGATATATTTCTTGTAAATTATGGAGCAGGTTTCGATGGCATGTTGACGTCCGTGACCCTGCGCCGATCTCATTCAGTTTCATCGACCGACCTTTTGATTTACTTAGGTAGAGTATGACTTACGCCAACTCCAAAACGTTCAACATTGCCGGTCCCTGCATTCCCTCTGAGCATTACATGATACCGGCATTGAATCGAAACGATGAAATTATCGATTTGATCGACCAAAAAGCTTTCTTTATCCTTCACGCCCCCAGGCAGTCAGGTAAAACGACCCTGCTTAAGGCACTGACCGAAACGATCAATAACGTCGGTTTGTATCACGCTTTGAATATCCCGATATTTTCCTCGCAGTATTCCGATGATATAGAGGTTGCCATCGACCTTATAGCCAGATCAATCGTCAAAGTGGCAAAATCCTCTTCGATACCGGCTATAGCATCACTGGCAGACCCGTTACAGTCGTTCTACGGCGAACATGTCTCTTTCAGAATCGAAAACATGCTGAATTTCATGTGTTCCAACCTCAACAAGGAACTGATCGTTTTCTTCGATGAAGCCGACAACATACCTGATTCGTCCATGATCACTTTCCTGAGCCAAATCAGGAACGGTTATCTTTACCGCAACGAGCCCAACAAGAATTTTCCCAGAGCCTTGGCGCTTGTCGGGATGCTGGACATCGCCGATTACGGGACTCATCTCCGATCTGACGGACTTTCCAAAGGCACCGGCAGTCCATTCAATGTTGACATGGACTCGGTTTCACTTCCAGATTTCACCGAAGACGACATCCGTAACCTGTACAGTCAGCACACCGAAGCTACCGGACAGGATTTCGCCGACAGCGCCATCGAGAGGGCCTGGTACTGGACTGAAGGCCAGCCGTGGCTGGTGAACGCGCTGGCATACCTGATCATAAACAGGAAACTGAAGAACGACTATTCCCCGAAATTGAACGGAGCTCATTTCGATGAAGCGGCCGGTTCCCTGATTATGCAGAACCGTTCCCATTTCCGCTCCCTCAAGGAGCGGCTGAAAGATCCCAGGATCCTGCGGACCATGGACACCGTCATATCGGGACTAGGGGCTCTTCCCAAGACGGTGTTGCCTGCCGACGTCGAATACTGCGTGAAGATTGGCCTTCTGAAGCCGGGCCCGAACGGGATTTACGGCTCACGGCCTTCAAACCCCATCTACCAGGACGTCATAGTGAGGATCCTGTCATCCGGGATACTCATGGACAGGATTCCCCCCGACTTCACTTCTAAATGGATCGACGGAAGAGTTCTTGACATGAGCGGCCTGCTCCGCGCATTTCAGGATTATTGGATAGAAAACGCAGAAATGATTGACTCGAAAAGCATGGCGCAGGTCTACATGACATCCGCCCCGGAACCGATATCCGCCGATCCCGAAACGCCTTTGCGAGACAATGTCTTGCAACCGCCGACTTTGACCGAACAGAATGTAAAACTTTCCGGCATATTGACTGAATCGTTCTGCGTCCTGGTGCTCTTTGCCTATTTGCAAAGGGTCCTCAACGGGGAGGCTGAAATCCGCCGGGAATTCGCTTTAGGGAAAAAATTCGCGGATATAGTCGCCACTTACAGGACGCGATGGTACCCGATAGAAATCAAAATCAAGGGCATCATGTCGAAACGGGAAAGTCTCGCCCAGCTCCAGGGATACATCGACCGTTGCAACGCTACGGAAGGCTGGCTGGTCGTGTTCGACAGGGGGACCGGAAAAACGCTGAAAGAGAAAAGTTCGTGGGAGATCGACGACAGCGGCAAAAACACGAAACACATCGTGAACTGCTGACAGCCATGGGTCGCCAAGTCGCCGGTCGGTGTCCGAATCGGGACCCGACCGGACATCACCGATTCAGCCGCGCTCCGGAATCCCGGGAATCCATCACCCGAGGCATGTCGCCTCCCCGCTTCTCCGCCTGTCGAGGTCCCGTCCGGATCACCGCCGCACCCTACCCTGTCCGCCTGCCGACCGCAGACATGGCTGACGGAAACGGTCGGCTCCCCCTCAGACCCTCTTGAGGAGGCTTATCTGGACGTAAGTCAACAACTGGTGCTCCTGGCCCGTCCTGAACGGCTGAAGCGAGTTCAGGGTCTCCAGGAGATCCGCCTGGAGCTGGCGCCGCTGGACGGGATCCCTCAGGATGCCCGCGCCCCTGTTCTTGGTGACGCGGAAGATGACGTCCCGCAGTCTTATCATGTTGGCGTTTATCACGCTCGCGTCCGCCGTGTCGTGGTAATGGAGGATTATCTCCAGCTCCGCCACGGCCGGGTCCCCGCCTTCCGCCGGGTCCAAGGTCAGCGTGAAGCGCCCCAGGGTCATCTCCCCGGGGACGGGCTCGCTGGTGTCGACCAGTGACTCGGGCGAGAGCACGAGCGGCGGGGGCGGCGGCGCGGGAGAGCTCTTGAAGAATATCTGGTAGATCCCGAAGAGGAGCCCCAGCGCCCCCAGCGCCACGGGCACCACCAGGAACAGGAGCTTGAACTTCGAGACCTTCTTGACCGCCGGCTCCTTCAAGGGCTCCGGAGGCGGCGCGGGCATGTCCGGATCCACGGGGTCCTGGGGGAGCGGCGCCGTGACGGGGGTGCGGGTGGAGTCCGGGGAGAGCTCGTCCGCCTCCTTGCGGGCCTGGTCGAAGATGCCGTCGAGGTCCAGCTCGACCTTCTGCGGCACGGTTTCCCCGCCTTCCATCAGGCTCTCCAGGAAACGGGTCCTGTCCACCCCGGATTCCTGGGGAGGCTCCGGTCTCATGTCCCCGGCGTCCCCTGTCGGACCGGTGCCTTCGGAGGTCTCGGTCGGCTCCTTGACGGCCATTTGGGGGAGCGCCGTAGTTCCTTCGGAGGCCGTCTGCGCTGAAGCAGATTCCGCCGCGACTTCCGAAGGGGCGGCACCCGCGTGGGTGGCTCCCGCCGTAGCGTCCGCTTCAGGGCTCGCGTCCTTTTCCCCTACGAAGTCCGTCTGCTGGCCTCCGGAAGCCTCGGCGTCCCAACTGTCCTCGGCCGGAGCCCCGGCGTCTGCCGCGGTCGCGTTCTTCCCGGAAGCCGCAGCGTCCCAGCTGTCCTCGGCCGATGCCGCAACGTCTGCGGCGGACGCGGCCTTCCCGGAAGCCTCGGCGTCCCAGCTATCCTCGGCCGAAGCCCCTGCGCCCCCGCTGTCCCCGGAAACCGGAGGGACCTTGCCCACCGGCGGCGAGCCGACACGTCTCTCCGGCAGGGTATGACGGATGGCCTGTTCGTCCAGCTCCAGATCGAACGCGTCGTCGGACCCGCCGTCAAGGACATCGCCGGGGCCCTCATGCCCTCCGGCAAGCTCCACCCCGGTTATCTCCAACGGCTCCTCGCCGCCCGCAACGTCGTCGGGCACGCCAACCGCCAGAAAGGGATCCTCCTTGTCAGTTTCCGCCGGAACCCCGGCGGATGGCATGTCATCGGCAAGCAAAGAGTCAGGGGCGGGAGACGGCCCGTCGTCCGCGAGAAAAGAGTCCTCGATGGGAGAAGGCCTGTCGTCGTCAAGCAAAGAGTCAGCGGCGGGAGACGGCCTGTCATCGGCCAGAAAAAAGTCCTCTATGGGAGAAGGCCCCTCGTCCTCGATGGGAGAAGGCACGTCGTCCGCGAGAAGAGAGTCCTCGACTGGAGAAGGCCCGTCGTCCGCTTGAAAAGAATCCTCGATGGGAGACGGCCTGTCGTCCGCTGCGACAGAATTCTCGTGGGCGGCCAAATTGTCGCCGCCCGACGGAAAATTGTCATCCGGCGGGAGGATTGACTCGCCGGGACCGGCAGATTTTTCCCGGGCAACGCTCGAAGGGGCGGGAGGGTCGTCCGCAACCCTGCCGGGCGGGGACGGCGGGGGTATAGCGTCCCAGGAGCTGTCTGGCTCCAGGGGGAGGCTGTCCCAGTCGTCCGCCGGCGGCGGTCCCGCGTTCGCGGCTGCCATGCTGTCCTCTCTGCCCCGTCCGAGGCGGGTCGGCCCGCTGGGCCACCCATGGTCCAGAGGCTCGGGGAAACGGTTTGCCGCGCGGCTTGCCGCGCGCATGTCCCGGCATCGTGCGCCGGTGAAGGCTCCCGACTCACCGCCCGCCGCCGGAACCGGAAGCCGTACGGGCGGGCTCGACAGGATTCAAGGGTTTTCAGCCTTCTGGGCCGAATCAATGGTCGGCGCGTCTTACCGCCCAGACCGAATTCCATGAGGCCCTACGGCCCTCGTCAAAATTTTGCGGCCATCGGTCCGCGTTACGCGGCGTATAGCATCCGCGAAAAATTTTCCTTCACGACGAACGCGTATCCCCGTCTCCGGAACCGCCATCGGCTGCGGCGGAGGTCTCATGCGCAACAGGCTCCACATGCGCCTCGGACTCGGCATGCGCCTCGGACTCGGCATGCGACGCGGGTTGCGTGACTGCATCCGGTCCGGCGGACGGGCTCGGCTCAGACACGAAGCGAGTTTCCTGTGCGGCGGGAGTTTCGGCTGCGGCAACGATATCGGACGCGGCGGGCGCGACCGATGCCGCCTGCCCCGCAGGCGTCTCGGGGAGAGTCGCGTCAATCCGCCCGGCTGGAGCGGAGGACGCTTCGGTGACCTGCACGGACTCGGGAGCTGGCGCATCCGCTTGCGAAGCGGAGTTTTCGTCCGCAACGGCCGCCTCGGCAGCGACTTGCGTCTCGGGGCCCACGCCGAACTCCGGCGCGTCCGGCGTTTCTGGCGCATCAGACGCGATGCTGACATCCGGCGCTTCCGGCGTTTCGGACGCATCAGACGCGATGCTGACATCCGGCGCGTCCGGAGTTTCGGGCGCATCAGACGCGATGCTGACATCCGACGCGTCCGGAGTTTCGGGCGCATCGGACGCCCCGCCGAACTCCGGCGCGTCCGGCGTTTCGGTCGCATCGGACGCGATGCTGACATCCGGCGCGTCCGGAGTGTCGGGCGCATCGGTGGCCGCAACGTCCGCGTCCGCCCGGATCTCGGGCGCGGCCTCGCGCGGGCGCCTGGCGCCCCGCGGCTGCCTGGGCGGCTTGGGCTCCTTGGACTGGGGCTTCAGGACGTTGCGGCCGCGGTGCTCGAAATACCGCGACAGCCTGCCCCTCAGGCGCACCACGCTCTTGGTGTGGATCTGGCTGATGCGGGACTCCGTGTAGCCCATCACCTGGCCTATCTCCTTCATGGTGAGCTCCTCGTGGTAGTAGAGGGTCACCACGAGCTTCTCCTTGTCCGGAAGAGCGTCTATGGCCTCTGCCAGGACCTGCCTCAGCTCCTCCTGGCCCAGCACGGTCAGGGCGTCCTGGGAGTTCTCGTCCTGAAGGACCTCGTAGAGGTCCAGGCTCTCGCGGCCGCCGCCGGTTCCTTCCACCCGGAATGCCTCCAGATCCAGCATGTTGATGACCGATACCTCGTCCAGGGCCTTGTGGTAGGCGGCCAGCTCTATGCCCATGGCCTGGGCGCTCTCCTCGTCGGAGGGCGGGCGGCCCAGCTCGGCTTCCAGGCGCCGCCAGAGCTTGTCCAGCTCCGCGGCCTTCTTGCGCACGGCGCGGGGGACCCAGTCCAGGCTCCTGAGCTCGTCCAGCATCGCGCCCTTGATGCGGAACTCCGCGTAGGTCTTGAACAGGATCCCGCGGTCCGGCTCGAACTTCTCGACCGCGTCGATGAGCCCCAGGACCCCGGAGCTCATGAGGTCCTCCTTGGCCACGTGGTCCGGGAGCCGCGCGGCCAGGCGGTCGGCCAGGTACTTGATGAGGGGGGAGTACTTCTCGACGTAGACGGTCCTCTCGTCCATCGAGAGGCCCTTCCAGCCGGCGTTCCCGAGCGCCTGCCCCCCGGGTCCGTATGTGCCGCTGTTGACAGCCATCAGTTTACCGCCAGGGAGTTGTCGCCCAGCCTGTTGATGAGGAGCGCGATGCCCCCCTCGCGCTCCGGGGGGGGCGGCTCGACGGACAGGAGCCTGCGGGCCGTCTCAAGGATCTTGCGCGAGGCCTCGGAAGCCGGGTACAGCGAAAAGAAGGGGCTCTGGCGCCTCACGGCGTCCGGGACCGCCGCGTCGCGCGGGACGAAGCCCGCCAGATCGAGGGAGACCTGCGGCAGGTGCTTGCCCGCGACGTCCGCAAGGAGCCTGAAGACCTTCTTGGCCTCGTGGAGGTCCTCCACCATGTTGGGCAGGATGTAGAAGCCGGTCTGGCGGTGCTTCGTCGCCAGCGACTTGATGAGCGCGTAGGCGTCGGTAATGGACGTGGGCTCGTTCGTGAGCACCACAATGTGCTCGGGCGCCACGAGGTTGAAGAAGATGACGTTCTGGCCGATGCCCGCGGCCGTGTCGATGAGCATGAAGTCCAGATCCCCCCGCCAGGACTTGAAGTCGGAGATGAGCCGTTCCTTCTCGTCCCGGGTGATGTCCGAGAGCTCCAGGATGCCGCTCGCGGCGGGCAGGATGGAGATGCCGCCCGGGGCATCGATCACTATCTCCTCCAGGCTCCTCGAGCCCTTGAGCCAGTCGTGGATGGTGTAGCGGGTGCGGATGCCCAGGAGCACGTCGGTGTTGGCAAGGCCCAGATCCGCGTCCCAGATGAGGACCTTCTTCTTCAGGCTCGCCAGCGCCAGCGCCAGCGCCAGGGTCAGGTTGGACTTGCCCACCCCGCCCTTGCCGCTGGAGACCGAGATGACCCTCGTCGCGCGGGGGGGCGACTGCTCGGAGGCGGCGCGCTCGCCGCCCTTGCGGGTCGGGTGGGAGGGTTGGTTTCCGCCGCGGGGCTTGTCGGGGGCTTTGCTCATGATGCACCTTGGGCGTCTGGTCAGTCAGGCCCGCGCCCGGCAGGGGCGCGTCCGTGGGGCTCCGCCGAAGCGGGAGCGGGAAAGGCGTGTGGGCGGCCCGGTGGCCGGATGGCCGTGGGGCCGATGAACTGTACTGCCGATGACCCGGAGGACCGGACCGCCGGAAGACCGGACCGCCCGGAGGCCGGACCGCCCGGAGGACCGGAGGCCGGACCGTCCGGAGGACCGGGGGCCGGACCGCTCGGAGGACCGGGGGCCGAAGGGTCATGGGAGGCCAGGGGGAAAACCGCGGGAGGAACTCCCGCAAATATTATAACGGTCTTTGCGGCCTTTTGGGGGCCTTTGGAAGGACCTTGAGAGGCAGCTTTTTATTAAGCAGTCCAAACTGACCTCTCAGGCCGGA
>JAISFS010000080.1 GCA_031263485.1 Deltaproteobacteria bacterium
GGCTTATGCCTGCCGGGTCGAGCGGGGGTGCGGGGGGAAACGGCGCGGCTCTGACGGTAAAGCCTGTCGGTCTCTGCGACTGTAATGCCCTCGCCGTCCTCAAGATCCCACCCGTCGAAGCCTTCGGGAAGCTTTCCTGAGCCGGCGGCCACGTGGGCGACGGTCGTTCCCTTGCCGTCCCTCAGATCCCAGCGGTCGAACCCGGCAGGCAATTTCCAGCGCCTGGCGGCCACGTGGGCGACGGACGTCCCGTGCTGATCCTGAAGATCGAAGCGGTCAAAGTCTTTGGGGAGTTTCCCGCGTCCCGCGGCGACGTGGGCGACGGTCGTCCCGGTCGAGTCCCGAAGCTCCCACATATCGAAGTCTTCGGGAAGCTTCCCGTGTTCCGCGGCGATGTGGGCCAGGGTCTTCCCCTCGTCGTCCCTGAGATCCCAGCGATCGAAGCCGTTGGGGAGCGACCCGAGCCGGGCGGCCGCCTGGGCGATCGGTTCCCCGGTCTTGAACCTTATGTCCCAGCGGTCGAAGTCGGCGGGTAGCCTGCCGCATTCCGCCGCCGCTTGGGCGACGGTTCTCCCTCTCCGGTTGGTGAGGTCCCAGAGCTTGAATCCTTTGGGGAGATTTCCGCGTTCGGCCGCCGCGTGCGCGACGGAGTTTCCGTGGATGTTACGGAGGGTCCAGTCGTCGAATGATTCGGGGAGGCTGTCGCTCCGGGCAGCCTCGTGCGCTACGGTCCACCCGTAGATGTCGGCGACCCCGTAGTCGTTGAAGCTTTTGGGGAGAACGCCGAGCCTTGCTGCTTCGTGCGCGACCGTCCAGCCATGCCTGGCCTTGAGGAGCCAGTCGTTGAAGTGCTTCGGGAGCCGTTTGCACGAGGCCCACTCGTGGGCCACGGTGTAGCCGTAGTTGCTGGCCAGTTCCCAGCGGGTGAAACGCGCGGGCAGGTGCCCTTCCCGCGCCGCGGCGTGGGCGACCGTCTCCCCGTCGTCGTTCCTGATGTCCCACTGATCGAACCCGCGGGGCAGGCATCCGCCCTTGGCGGCGGCGTGCAGCACGGTGTCGCCGTACTTGTCTGTGTAGTGCCAGATCCTGTCATCCGCGGGCAGTCGCCCGTGTTCCGCCGCCGTGTGGGCTACGGTTTTGCCGTTGCCGTCCCTGATGTCCCACCTGTCGAAGTCGTCCGGCAGATGGCCCTTGGCGGCCGCCGCATGGGCTACGGTTTTGCCGTTGCCGTCTGTGATGTCCCACCTGTCGAAGTCGTCCGGCAGATGGCCCTTGGCGGCCGCCACATGGGCCACGGTGCGCCCGGAGGAATGCGACAGGCGCATCTCCCATGCGTTGAAGTCCGGAGGGAGATGCCCTGTTTCCGCGACTATATGTGCCACCGTCTCAGAGAATCGCCCGGTGAGGTCCCACCGGCTGAAGTCTGCGGGGAGATGTCCGAACCTTGCCGCGGTGTGGGCCACCGTATCCCCCCAGCGGTCCTTGAGCTTCCACATGTCGAAGCCCTTGGGGAGATGGCCGCACCTGGCGGCCGTGTGGGCCACCGTCTCGCCGCGGTAGCGGGTGATGCTCCAATCGGCGAATCCTTCGGGCAGGCGGCCTTCTTCGGCCATCATGAAGATCTCGCTGTTCTTTGGCGATTTGGCCATCAGCATTTCCTCGTCCCGGTGCCGGGAGGCTGCGGCTTAGGGTTTAGCCGCTTTCGAAGGCCGTCGAGACCGCGCGTCATGCCGAATGCCGAAGTACCGTTCGGAAGGCAATGCGGACGGTGGACGGGGTACGGGCGCAAGCGGGCACTGTGCCAAGCAGGTGGGGGCTCAAGCGGGCGCGGTGCAAAGCTGGCGCTGGTTCAAGCTGGCGTGGGGCCAGGAGGACGCGGGCTTAAGGGCGGTGAGGCAGCAAGCGAGCGAGGATAAAGAGCGATGAGGGAGCGAGGAAGCGGTGAGCGAGACTCGGTGCTCGGCTTCAGGGCCATGAGCCCTTGGCCCTGAAGCCGATCGGGGGCGGTAAGGTTCGACGAAGCAGAGGCTAAAGCCGAAGCGAAGCCGCGTACGGAGCTGTGGCGGCGTCCGCGACCGCGGCAACGGACGAGTGATGCCGGCCGCGTGAGGCTTCGGGGCCGCCCGCCTCAGCGAACCTCGGCGGCTCCAGACCCCTCCGCCACGAAGGCCCGGGCCGCGGCCAGGGCCCCGTCTATGCCGTCGACCCCGGGGCCCCCGGCCTGAGCCAGGTCCGGCCTGCCGCCGCCCTTGCCGCCGACGGGCCCGGCCATGCGGGAGACGATGTCCCCGGCCTTGAAGCGGCCCTGGAGGTCCTTCGCGACCGCCGCCAGAAGGATCGCCTTGCCGCCGGATTCCGCAGCCAGGGCCAGGACGTAGGAGGCGCCCAGCCGCTCGCGGATGAGATCCCCCGCCTCGCGCAGATCCTTGGGGGAGGCCGCCTCCACCTTCGCCGCGAGGAACCTGACTCCGCCCAGGTCCTCGGCCTTCCCGGCGAGCGCAGCGGCGTCCGATCCCGGGCCGCCGTCCTTGGGGGACGCCGCGGCCTTCTCGAGATCCTTGGCGCGCCTGGAAAGCTTCGAGACCCTGTCCGGGAGCTCCGCGGCGGGGGCCTTCAGCTGGGCGGACAGGCTCCCCAGGACGTCGCGGTCGGACCAGGCGAGCTTCAGGGCCTCCTCGCCGGTCAGGCACTCGACGCGCCTCACCCCCGACGAGACCGAGCCCTCGGAGGCCACGAGGAACAGCCCGATGGTCCCGGTGCGGGTCGTGTGGGTGCCCCCGCAGAGCTCGCGGGAGTCCCCCATGGTGACCACGCGCACGGTGTCGCCGTACTTCTCCTCGAAAAGCGCCATCGCCCCGGACTTCACGGCCTCTTCCATGGGCAGGATCCGGGTCTCCACCGGGTGATCGGCCCTGACGTCGGAGTTGACCAGGCTCTCCACCCGCCTGGTCTCCTCAGCGGTGAGCGGGGCGCCGTGGGTGAAGTCGAAGCGGAGCCTGTCGGCGGTCACGCTCGATCCGGCCTGGCGCACGTGGTCGCCCAGGGTGAGCCTGAGGGCCTTGTGCAGGAGGTGCGTGGCCGAATGGCTGGAGGCGGTCCTGGCCCTCCTGACGGGATCGACCTTGTGCCTCGCCGGGGCCTTCGTGATGCGTCCGCCCGTTATCGCGCAGCGGTGGAGGAAGATGCCCGAGCCCGGTGCCTTGGCCACGTCCTCGACCCTGACGGTCCCCTCGGGGAAGACTATCTCGCCCTGGTCGCTCTCCTGGCCGCCGGAGGCGGCGTAGAAGGGGGTCTCCGCGAACACGAGGGTCAGGACCGTCCCGTCCCCCGAGGCCTCGGCCACGTCCTCGCCGTCAAGGATGATCAGCTCCGGCGCGGCGATGGCCTCGGTTGCCCCGTAGCCGACGAACTCCGTCCCGAATCCGCGCGCGGCCAGGGAGTTGACCAGATCGAGCGCGGCGCCGCCTTCCGCGCGGCCCTTCCAGGCGGCGCGGCCCTTGGCCTTCTGGGCCTCCATGGCCTCCTCGAAGCCGGGCTCGTCCACGGTCATGCCGTTTTCCCGGGCCGCGTCCGCGGTCAGATCGACCGGGAAGCCGTAGGTGTCGTAAAGCTTGAAGGCCGCGGCCCCCGGGATGACGCTCCCGCCCTTGGCTCTCAGTTCGCCCATGGCGTCGGTCAGGGCCTTCAGGCCGCCTTCCAGGGTCTCCCTGAAGCGTTCCTCCTCGCCCGAGGCCATGGCCTTGATGTACGAGGCGCCTTGGACGAGCTCGGGGTAAGCCTCCCCCATCTTGGCGATCACGGCTTCCGTCATGGGCCCCATGAACGGCTTGTCCAGGCCCAGCTTGCGGCCGTGGCGCACGGCCCGGCGCAGGATGCGCCTCAGGACGTAGCCCCGCCCCAGGTTCTCGGGGCGCACCCCGTCCGCCAGGAGGAACGCCGCCGCCCGCGCGTGGTCGGCTATGACCCGCATGGACACGTTGGCCTGGTAGCCGGGGTCCTCGGGCGTCATGAGCTTCCCGAAGAGGTAGGGGACCCCCGACATGTCCGAGATCCGCTCCAGGAGGGGCCTGAAGACGTCCGTCTCGAAGTTGGAGATTGCGCCCTGGGTGACGGCGGCCAGGCGCTCCAGCCCCAGGCCGGTGTCGATGGAGGGCCGGGGGAGGGGGACCAGCGCGCCGTCCCTGGATCTCTCGAACTGCATGAAGACGAGGTTCCAGATCTCCAGGTAGCGGTCGCAGTCGCAGCCCGGGGCGCAGTCCGGCCTGCCGCAGCCCAGCTCCGGGCCCTGATCGATCAGGACCTCGCTGCAGGGCCCGCAGGGCCCGGTGTCGCCCATGGCCCAGAAGTTGTCCTTGTCGCCCAGGCGCACGATCCGCTCCGAGGGGATGCCGGTCTCCGCCCTCCACAGGTCGAAGGCCTCGTCGTCGTCCAGGTAGACGGTGGCGTAGAGCTTGTCGGCGGGGAGCCCGTAGACCTCGGTCAGGAGCTCCCAGGCGAGGCTGATGGCCAGCTTCTTGAAGTAGTCCCCGAACGAGAAGTTCCCCAGCATCTCGAAGAAGGTGTGGTGGCGGGCGGTGTAGCCCACGTTCTCAAGATCGTTGTGCTTCCCCCCGGCCCGCACGCACTTCTGGGCGGTCACGGCCCGGTCGAAGGCGGAAGGGGTCTCGCCGGTGAAGATCCGCTTGAACTGGACCATGCCGGCGTTGGTGAAGAGGAGCGTGGGGTCGTCCGCGGGCACGAGCGGGCTGGAGGGGACGCGGCGGTGGCCGCGGCTCTCGAAGAAGCCCGTGAAGGTGTTCCTGATGTCCGTTGAAAGCATATGGCCAGGCTCTGGGGAAGGCTCACGCCTTCCCTGTCCGTTCGGTGCGCGCTTGTCCGGGGAGGGGGGGGAATCGGCCGGGAGGCGCGGCGCGCGGGGGAAGCTCCGGAAGGCCCAAGGCCGCCGCCGGAGACAGGGAGGAGGAAGGCCCGTCCGGCGGCAGGCGTCAGGACGGGGGCAAAAGGGCCTTTGGGGGGCCGCGACGACTGATTATAGTGCAAGCGCCGCCGTCTTGAAAGCGGATTCGGCCTCACGGGGGGCGGCAAACGCGACTCCGGAGGCGGGGCTTGGCAATGGGCGGCGCGAGAGGCGCGGTACGCTGAAGGAGATGTCGTTGCCTGGAGGGAGGAAGCCGGTGCCCGGAGGGGAGATGCCGTTGCCCGGAGGGAGGAAGGCGTTGCCCGGAGGGAGGAAGGCGTTGCCCGGAGGGAGGAAGGCGATGGCCGGAGGGGAGATGCCGTTGCCCGGAGGGAGGAAGGCGTTGCCTGGAGAGGAGATGCCGTTGCCCGGAGGGCGGAAGCAGTTGCCCGGAATGGCGGAGGCCGATGGCCGGAGGGGGGATGCCGTTGCCCGGAATGGCGGAGGCCGATGGCCGGAGGGGGGAGGGCTTTGCCAGGAGGGTGGTGGACGGTGCCCGGAATGGCGGATGCCGTTGCCTTGGGAGGGGGCTAAGGCGAAGACAAGCTCGGCGAGGGCAGGGTCTCGGGTGAGGGCTATACGGTCTAGAAAGGGTATCCGTTCACGGAGATGAAGGGCAGGGCTGAGGAACCGGAGGGAGGAGCGTCTTTCAGGCAAAGGTGATGGCTGAAAGGCCGGAAAGGGATAAGGCCCGGGGCAGGATGGGATGGCCAGCTCCAGACGGTCTTCCCTCCTCGTGAACGGATACGCATCTGTGACGCTAACTCAACTCATCAACCCCGGCAATCATGCGGCTCACCAGTTCAGGGGAATAGCGGGCACCAACTGCCAGCAACTTGTCTGCGTACGGTCGCAAGGCTGGAATCAGCCCCAAGGCCTTGGCTTTGCCCAAAAGGCCCAGAACGCCAACCACGGAAAGCCCAACCGCTTTGGCCAGTCGGCGGCCTCGCAGGTCATCGAGGCAAACCGCGCTGATGTCCTGTTCCAAAGCCAGTTGAATGACCGCCGCTTCGCCGTCATCCAGGGTGGCTCGTATCATGGCAGGGACAGGCAATTTAAGTTCGGCGACTTGTAGCCAGGGCGCGTCAACAGCCTGATATCCCAAAGCCAACCCAGCGGCCAGTTCATCCATGACATTTTGCGGGGCGATGAACTGGTGGGGAAGCCGAGCCACGATAGGCAGGGCTTCGACCTTGGCCAGCAGAATCAACGGTCCTGAATCAACGACTATGCGGTTGTCAGCCATTGACAAAGCTCAACTCGTCCTCAGCATCGTCAGCTTGGAGGTTGACAAGGGAATAGCCTTCCCTGCTCAGTCGTTCCATGAACTCGGCTTTGCCCAGGCCGCACAGCTTGGCAGCCTGCCCCAGGGTGAGGCGGCCCTCGGCGAACAACTTGGCTGCTACGGCCAGGCGGGCTGTCGCGGCCAGTTCGGAGGCCGACAGACCGGCGCTGGCCAGTATGTCATCGCTGTATGGTATGGTTATGTAATTTTTAGGCTCAGGCATTAGCGCACCCCTTTGCTATTGTTATGAGATTAGGGGCGTTGCCGACATAAGTCAAGACTTCCTGTTCGGCTAATCATCCTTCCGCTTTGAGTTGAGCAATAAGAAAATATGATGTAGTCATGCCCCTATAATTTGTACGTTTAGCCAACCCTTCAGCTTCCCAGAGGCTAATGAGCAGGGGCGTTGCCTGCCCCCGGGTTGCTGTTCCGACTTATTGCGGTTCCGTCATCAATGACACCCAAAATATGCTTAACGAGGCTTTCCTTTTGCAGGCAGGATATCTTACTGTAGAAAGCGTTAGCGGATACGGCAGAGGAAGGATCTATCGCCTGAAAGTTCCTAACAACGAGGTCAAGGACGCTATCGATATTGAGCTCAAGAATAAATTTAAAACATTCATATCTAATATGAAATACGGTAAATCGTGTGATCCGGATGCTTTATTCATAGATATTAAATGTCTATTGCTGTCTGCGATGTGGTCGCGCAACAGTCAGGAATCAGAAATGTACCTCGGCTCGATTTTTTAAGGCATATCTAAGAATTTATACCGTCAAGGCGGAGAAAATTATTATAATATCATCCTCCAAATCCTGTTCAAGTATGGAGGCGCAATTTTTGACGGCGATATATTCAAGGCCATGTCACAAATGTTATCGGATGCAGGCAGGTCGGATCTTATTATCGAAGTGCCGGAAGGGGGGGGCGGCTATATCGTTGTCGAGCTGAAATTCGTTCCCGAGCTTGGCGGATTGGAAATTTATGAAAACGCGTCTTCGGCAAACGGTATCTTGCCGCCCTCTGTAGTTCAAGAGCTAACCGGGCAAGTATTCCGGCAGTCCCCACCCATCGGCGTTACCTGCCTCATCGAACAGGGAAGGATATCCGAACCGCTGAAACTGCGTCTTGAACGCGTTGCCGAGGATGCCTTCGAACAGATTAGGAGGAAACATTACGCCAAACACCTTTTCATCTCAGGGAAACCAATCCTCGCAGCGGCCATCGTCGTATACCGTACCTCTATCGTATTAGTGCGTTTCAAGGAAGTGATTTGGATGGCGGAGAGTCAAGACAAACCGAAAGTCGGAACAATCCGACTCAACGTTCCGAATGATTCCGCCACAGATATCTGACATGCCACGCGTTGTCCGTAACGCCAGCCTCATGTTTCAGGTTTTGACGGTAATCCTGCGGGTATGTTGAGGGTAGGGAGGCACTAACGTTCGCTCCCGCATAAAGATATTCGCCGCTATGACAACCCGCGAGATGCAGCGTCATTCGTCTCTGGCCGATCGGCTACGTAAGATCACAGTTGCCTCGCGCTCCGGAGAGCCGCGATACGACGAATTGCCGTCGGTAACGCAGTCGCGCCGCTTTGTTCTCGCATTAATCCGAAGCGATCGATGGTACGTCAGTCCTGCCGTTCTCTCCCTGAACCCCTCTCCGCACACAGCCCCGTCACTCCCTCCTACCCTCCTACCCTCCTACCCTCCTACCCTCCTACCCTCCGACCCTCCTACCCTCCTACCCTCCTACCCTCCTATCCCTCCTATCCCTCCTATCTCTCCTGCTCCTGCTCCTGCTCCTATCTCTCCGCTCGTCTCTTAACGCTCGACCCTCTGCCCTCAGGTGTCTCCGTGCGCGATAGACTATCTGTCGCATCGTATCCCGAGATGTGTTGGCGGGGCGCTGAGATGTCCGGGACTTGGCGGAGGACGGAAATCATCCCCCTCCTGAAACGTTGCGGGATGAGCCTGTGGACGACAGGTGCCTACTGCCCTCATCATCCCGGCTATGCACTTGTAGCGCTGCAGTCATCTCAGGGTTGGCGAATCTCGAGGCGGAAATGCCAGGTCCATCTCTCGGAACGCCATTCCCCGAAACATCGTTCACGTTGACTTCATGCGGAGCGCGGTTGATTTCTGCCGTATCCCCGGCATAGCCGCCCACGGGGCAGCCCCTTCGGTTTCCCCCAGGGCTTGGCCAGTCCGGAAGACATATTGGGGGTGATCATGCCTGATGCGACCCGGATCCTGTTCCTGCGATGGCAGGTGATTTCACCGAGAATTTAGACCTCCGCGGGAAGCCCTGACGGTCTGACGGTATGGCGGTCATCCGGCGTGACGACGGAGCGGAAGTCGTGTAATATGAAGGGGTTAATCCTGTGGCCTTGACAGGGATAGCCACGTTGCCTGACTTGTCCGAGGTTTCGCGGCCAGGATCAGGTGCCGGATCCGCGAAGCCCCGGACTCGCTCCTGGGACTCGGCTCTTTGGGAAGAACATCGCTTCGGCACTGCGTTCCTCGGGGCGATCCGCAGACGTCCGTATGGGCATCACGTCCGGGGCAAACGGCACGCAAGTCGACAGGCTTAGCGCTGTCCGGCTGTCCGGCTGTCCGCCGGACGGCGCGCTTCCGATTGCCCCGGAAGGTGCTGGCCGCGTTTGGCGGTGAAACTGATCCGTCACACCGGGCGCTAAGTCCAACGGTATGGGCAGCCTCTAGCGCCCACGGGGACTAACGGCTCCACGTCAGGCCTTCGACGACGGCAGGCCGTCATCAGGGCTCTAGCGCGCCTGAAGCCTGCGTCAGGACAATCCCCCCCATTGCCGCCGGGCGGGGATAGCTTCATGGCCCTTCCCATGCCTCCGCGCTCCCGGAGTACGCCCCATGACACCCAGAATCAAAGCCGCCCTTTTGCTCTTGGCCGTGACCGCCGTCTGGGGGATCACGTTCCCCATGACCCGCTGGTCCATGACCGTCGCCGGGCTGGATCCATTCGCCTATGCGGGCTTGAAGTTTCTCTTCGCCTTCATGGCGCTCCTGCCGTTGGCCGTCCGCGGTTCGGCCCCGCGCCAGGAGGCGGGTGCGGACAAGCCCTCGGCAGGGCTGTTGTGGCTTTGGGCGGGACTGGCCACGGGCCTCGTCCTGGCCGTCTACGGGGTCCTGCAGTACGCCGGCCTTGTCTACACCACCAGCGGCAAGTCGGCCTTCATAAGCGGTCTGTACGTTGTCATAGTCCCACTGATGGCCATGGCGGGAGGCAGGATGCCCGGGCGCCCGGTCTGGCTAGGGCTAGTGCTGGCCGTGAGCGGGCTCTGGCTCATCTCTGGGCCTCAGGGTGGCGAAGCGCGGCTGAACTTCGGGGACTTTCTCACGCTCCTGAGCGCCGCCTTCACCGCCCTGCACGTCATTATGATCAGTCGCTTCGCCAACCGCGTGGACCCCATCCGCTTCGTGACGGTCCAGATCGCGCTGACCTCGCTCGTCTCCTTCGCCGTCGCATTCGTCAGGGGCAACATGCCGGACGCGTCCGTCTTCTGGATCACGCTGCCCTTCACGCTGTTCGGGATTATCTCACTGGCCGGCTGCATTCTGGCCCAGACGGCCGCCCAGAGATACATGCGCGCTTCCGAGGTGGCGCTGATGCTCCAGCTCCAGGGGGTATTCGCCGCCGTCTTCGGCATGATCTTCCTGGATGAGGTCATGACTCTCCTCATGTGGGCGGGCGCGGCCCTGATGGTGGGGGGCTCGATAATGGCCCAAAGCCGCGCACGGCGCAGGGTGGACCCCTCCCCGGAGCCTGCGGCGGCGACGGGCCGGTGAGGGGTACGGTATCATAACTGGACTTTCAATTTATAATCGTGGATAGTCAAATATAGTCGTTTATCTCAGTTTTTTCAAAAGTGAGGAAACATGAAACTCTCCCAAGATGGGCTCAAGTACTCGAGATAACATATCAGACCGCCTGGAGGAAGTTCTGTCACGGGCAGATAAAGGGAGCAAAACAACTTCCGG
>JAISFS010000074.1 GCA_031263485.1 Deltaproteobacteria bacterium
CCCGCGTCGAGGAATCCGGAAGGCTTCCCGCGAACCGCAACTCGCTTGAAATGCCGGGAGCCAGACAGCCCTTGATCCGCGACCATGCCGTATGACGTTTCTTCATGACTAGGAGCCTGTCTTATAGGTGCGACAGCATCGGCAGGAATCTGGAAGTCGCAGAGGGCCGCCTCTTGTCCGGCACAAACGCTGTCATCCCCTTCTTCAAGACCCTTTAAGCAACCGGCTCCAAGTTCCTGCTGTCCGGCCCGAGGCCCCGTCGAATCCCCCCCTAACCGCGTCAGGTGATCCACATGCCCTCCTTCAATGCGACGTCCGGATCCGAACATGTCGGTCTGCAGGCTTTCCCGACCGGCGGGACGGGGATCGTCCTGTCAGGAGGAGGCGCCAAGGGCGCCTGGGAAGCCGGGGCGGTGAAGGCCTTGGCAGAGATTGGAGCCAGGGTTTCCTCCGTCTCTGGCGCTAGCGTGGGGGCTTTGAACGGCGCCGTCGTGAGCGCCGCGCGGGAACTGGACGAGGCCGCGTCCCGGCTCATGGCCGCGTGGGGCGGCATAGGCCCGGCGAGCGTGCTCGTACCAAATCTCGAGACCATAGGGAACGCCCTCCTGACGCTTTTCGTGAAGCGGAAAACAGGCAATTCTGACGCACGTAAGGCGGAAGCGGGCAAGGCGGACGCGGGAAAGACGCCCGCGATGGTCGCGGGCGGCAGGGCAGCGAAGGCGCGGGACGTGCTTTCTGGTTTCTCCAGGGACGGCGTCTTCTCCACGGAGGGGCTTAGGGGTATCCTGGACAGATACTGCCCGGACGACGAGCTTGAGCGCGGGCTCCCGCTGTACGTGTCGCTCTTCCCGGACTCGGTGCCCGGGGCGGGCAAGGCGGTGGTGGAGCTCGCGGCCGCCCAGTTCGGGAAGAGGGACTCGCGCAAGCCCGTCTTCGCGCTGGTCCAGGATCTTCCCCTCCGGATGAGGAAGGAGGCCGTGCTGGCCTCCGCCACCCTCCCGTTCGTCTTCGGCACGGGGCGCGTGGGGGAGGAACGCTTCCGGGACGGCGGCATGGGCGCCTGGAAGGGCCGGGAAGGCAACACGCCAGCCGGGCCGCTCGCGAATGGCCTGTGCGCCAGGATTATCGTGTTGCACCTGGAGACGGGGACTCCCTGGAGGCCGCCCGTTGGAGCCAAGGCTGCCATGCTGGAGCTCTCGCCATCCGTCCCCCTGAAGTCGGGCGGGAGGATGCCGGCGGTCCTGGACTTCTCGCGAAGATCCCTCGACCGCTGGACGGACCTTGGCTACCGGGACGTGTCGGCCAGGCGGGGAGAGGTGGAGGGATTTCTGGGGGATGCCAATCGCAAGCCGTAGGCGAAGAACATCCGGCAAGGAGGCTTCAGGCGCCGCATATCCGTCTGTGCCGTACCGGTAACGCTAAAGCATTGCCTGCCATCCTCTGAACGGGTACGTGACGGCAAGCCGCCTGTTGTCCGGAAGCGCGGATGATCAGGTCGCGGCCCATGAGGTCGAGAGCCTGGTTGCGTCGCGTCAGGATGTTTTCCGGTCCCTGCCGTCCCCTGGGGGAAATTCCGCGTTCAGGGATCAGGTTGCCTGGAGATAATCAGCATCGATTAAGCTTTGGTCTCTGATATAGTCCAGATGCGACTTGTATTCTGATAGCCTTTGCCTTGCCCAAGTGGCCATTTGGCATGCCCAAGTGGCCTTTGGGCATGCTCAAGATAGACGACAGGTATATCCTCTATAGCGATAGCCTGATGAATTTTATTCATCTGAATGAAATTAAGTCAAAAAATATAAGCCATATGGCGTAATGTGTCGATGACCTCTTGATATCAAGGAAATATTTTGTTGTAGGAAATCTTGACGGCAACGCCATCAAGAGAAAAAAATGCCTCAACGGATCGGGCTGATCCGTTGAGGCAGCGGTCGTCTGAAATGTCGGCAATGACTCTGCATGGCGGCATGGGATGAGGAATCCCGCCCTGACATGCCGAGATCGGGCGCTTCTGCCCGTGAGCGTTTGCGATGGATCAGAAAATACCCAGGGGGCAAAAGTCGCGGTCATCGAATGGATTTAAGGTTCAACGCGGCGAGATCATGGGACACACGCGGAGGAGCGTCGGCCCCGTGCCCAGGATCAGGTGCCTACCGGCCCGCGCCCCGGTTAAAGGGCCAGCGGTCGGCAACCAAGTTTTTCGGCGTGGCTTCAAGTCCCGCTGCGACGAATGAACCGGAGCTCAACCGGGGACGGTGGCCGCAGAATCTCCGATTAGGCTGGAGCCGGGACGGGGAAAGGCCGGGACGCGGGGAACTGCCGTTAAAGGCTATTATTCCTTGGCTGACTGAAACCGTCGATGTCTGCGTCGAATTGCCGCAATTGGGAGTATGCCATATCGTCTGGGTATTGCGGATGCGCCGATAAGACGGTTCAGGAATCCCCGGCGGACTCATGCGCGCGGTTTCTAGAAGGCGAGCCTCAGGCTCAGTTCGGCGGAGACGCCTTCCCGCCTGCCTATGGAACCCTGGACCCCCAGCTGCAACTCGAGGGGGCCGGAGCCGGGTTTCACGGTCAGCCCGAGCTCGCCCACTCCGGTGGAGCCGGCGAGACTGACCTTGGGGAGATCCGTGCCCGCGTAGGAGAGGCGTGAATCGCCGTCGAACTCGTGCTCGAAGTATGCCCCGAAGTAGGCCTTGAGGGACGGGGTGATTCCGATGCTCTGCCTCGCCCCGGCCTTGATTCGGGAGGAGGTGACGGGGCCGAGCGAGGCGTTGTCCCCGTCGATGTCGAAGTCGTCCCCGTCGCGGCGCAGGTGATAGTATTTGGCGGAGAGATCCAGCGAGCCGTCGGAACCCCCGAAGGTCATGAGGTAGCCGCCTCCGAAGTGGAAGCCCCAGTACCTGGCGTCCATGTCGTAGCTCACCTCGCGCCCCTGGGCGGCCTGGAAGTTCCGGGTGCGGAAGTCGGCGTCTGTCTTGCCGTAGCGGACGGAACCCTCGAGGTACGGGTGGCTGGAGCCGGCCTCGCCGATGTCCAGCCTCGCGAAGGCGCCGCCCCCGATGTAGGAGAGGTCTCCCTCGCCGTGGACGGTGGCGAGTCCCGCGAAGTCGCTGTAGGAGTCGAAGCTGCCTTCCCCGAACTCCAGGAAGGCGCCGGCGAGGACACGGCCGGCGGAAACCCCGGTCCCGAAAGCCACGCCGATGTCCCCGGTCACCCCTGTCACGTCCACGTGGGACCCGGTCTCGGCCCGGTGCCGTCCGTAGCCCACCGCGGCGAAGGGCGAGACGCCTCCGGCCTCGGAAAGTCCGGCCGCCGCGGCCGGGATGGCTCGGGCGGCGATGGCGTCGCCGCCGACGTTGACGAAGGAGACGTCGGCCAGGGGGACCTCGGAGACGGCGTTGGCGTCCTCGCGGACGTCGACTTTGGCAACCTCGATCACGACCGCCTTGCCGGCGGCGTCCCTGTCTGCCCTGAAGGAATAGACTTTGAAAAGGTCCTGGCTGACGACGGCGACCGAGCCGATGTCGCCCGTCAGGGAATCGGACGCCTTCAGGACGACAAGCTCCTGCCCGACCGCGAGGCGCGCCGCGCCGGTGACCTCGACCCTCAGCTTGGCCGACGCGGCGCCGGTCCCCAACCTGATCGTTCCGGCCTCCAGCAACGCGACGGGCGAGGGGGAAGACGCGACGGCCTTCGCGGCCTGCTCGGGCGTGACGGCGAACGTGTAGCTCTCGAAGCCTCCGACCTGCGAGAAGGAGGCGTTTCCGGAACCGTAGGTCACCTTGTCCATGACAAGGGCGTTCCCGGCGACCCTGTCGCCGGCGCCCGCACCGCCGCCGCCGAACAGGCTCGGGGCCGCGGATCCGAGGGTGATCGCCCCGGACAGCGTGACCGTGTTCCTGTTGGCGGTCCCCGCGCCCGCGGCTATGAAGCCGCCGTAGACGTCGGAATTCAGACCGCTGTCCCTTACGGTCACGGAGTTGCGGTCGGCCGAGAGGGCCGATGCGTCAGCCGGCGCAGCCACGTAGCCGCCGTACACGGCGCCGCCGATGGGCGTTTCCAGGCCCTCTATGAGGACCCTGTTCCCGTCGGCCTTGCCGCCGCTGGCGAGCCCGCCGAAGACGCCGCCCGCGACCGAGGCCGCTCCGGTCACCGTGACTGAGTTGGAGATCGCGTCTCCCGACTCCGGGGCGGGGACGGCATGCCCGCCGGCTACGAACCCGGCTACCCTGCCCCCGCTCAGTTCCACCCGGTTCGAGCTCGCGGCGCCGCCGGTGACCCGCCCGCCTACGACGTCCTCGCCGACGGTGCCGCCGGTCATCCTGACCGAGTTTTCCGCTACGGTGTTCCCCTTCATTCCTGACGGGTCGATGAAGAAATCGACTCCGCCCCCGAAGACGCCGCCGCCGATCCGCGTGTTCCCGGAAATCTCGACGGAATTTCCCCTGACCGTCGCCCCGGAAACGATGTTGCCGTAACCTCCCACCGCGTAGCCGTCGATGAGCCCCCTCTCGAGGATCACCTCGTTGTCCCGGATCAGGGGCCCGTTGCCGGAGGCGGGTGCCTTCCCTTTGTGCAGGAACGCGGCGATCACGTCGTGCGTCACGTGGAGGGGAGCCGAGTCGTCGTCGCCGAGCACCTCCACCTTGTTGCGCTGCAGGACGCTCGAGTCGTCGGCCAACGGGAGATCCGGTACGGATCCGTCAGCGTACGCTCCCTGGAGCCAGTATATCCTGGCGCCGGATCCGCTCTCGAACGTCACGGAATTCTCGGACGCCTCCCCGGATCCGGCGAGATTCACGGGATCGCTGCTGCGGATGATCCCGCCGGACACGGCGTAAATCTCGATGTCAGCCGCGGCGCTGCCCGGATGGAAAACCACCATGTTCCCCTTGACACTGGCGGGTCCACCGACGGCAAGGGCCCCGCCGCCGACTATCGAGCCTTCCTTCAGGGTTTTGTCTTCGATGGCGTATCCCGCTGCCGTGACGGCCACCGAGTTGCCGACGACGCTAATGGGCGCGGTGGACGCCGAGAGGTAAGTCGCGGCCCCTCCGAACACGTGGGCGGCGGCCGCCGAGGGATCCTCGATATGTACCGAGTTGTCCTTGACGATTCCCTGGAAGCTACCGCCGCCGATGACCGCGTACCCCGCTACGTCGCTGTCGAGGAACAGCGTATGATCCGCATCCGCGGGAACCCCGTCGGTTACGGCGATGACTACCATGCCCAACAGCGGAATAGGCCCTAAGACGTTGGGATTGCCGGGATCGGCCCATCCCTTGCCTTCCAGGTCCGATGTCCTGTGGGACGAATCCGCAGCGAGGGCGATCGCTGGTGACAGCGCGAGCACGGCCGCTACCGCCAGGCAGAACCGCCACGTCGCGGGCACCGTGCCGCTGCGGCGCTGCCGCAGCCAGTCGCAGCACGATCTTTCGGTTGCATTTGTCGTATCTGTCATTTTTTCATCCTGCTTTCCGGTTTTCCGACGATTTTTCACGGTTGCGGGCCGCGGCAGTCCGAGGCCCGGCTCCTACCGCCTATCCCTTGAGACAGGCGCATGGTCTGTAGTCCCCGTCCGCGTGTCCACGTGCGCCGGGTGGCTTGAACCCCGGATTAGAGGGCGGCGATGCACACGTCCTCCGGGCAAGGCGGGTGAGCCCGATGAAGATCGCCTCTGGCCGGTCATGCCGGCATGCGAGGTCGTCAGGGAAAGGTGGATGGGACGCGCGAACGGGCGGTGAGCCGGGCATCGGCAATTATCGATCTGCCAACGGTCCACGGCTCGCGGATCCCGACCCCGACCCCGGTCCCAGGTCATGGGTGCCAGGGACTGCCGGCGGCGCGCGAGCCCGCATCCAGGCGGACTCGATGCCATTCTCCCTCCCGTGCGTCTATGTGCGCCATGCGTCCTGGCGCGTCGTGCGCCCTGGTGCGAGAAACATCGGCCCAGACATACGGGTCCGGCTGATCGGTTCAGGGGGCCGCGGTGCATGTTGGCCATTTTAGTGACTCCGCAGGATATCCGACGGCGCCGAAGACTTTGCCGTTGGGGGCTCCCGATGACTAGGGAAGCCCGCGTCCCGGGTAACTTGGGCATCGGAGGGGCCCGGGGCAGAATTCAGCCGTCCGGTTTGGGGGTCGGCATCTCGGCGAAGTGAAGGTCATCGCGCCGCGTTTCGGAGTTTGTTCGATGCGATGCTGAAGCAGAATTTCACAACGCCTCGAAGGCTGAGAGCGCGGAAACGTATGGCCTTGCCGGGAGCGTTGATGCTTCCCGTCGGGTAGCTTGACCGGGAGGAGACTCATCCCCCGAGTTCTTCAGGGATGCCGCCTTGAGGTTGTCATGACAGCTTGTCAGCGGCTTGCCTGAGCGGAGGGCGTCCGGCAAGCTCCCGGCTCAGTCCGTGACAGGCCGTAAACCCGCCGCAAGGGTGCAAGCGGATGGTATTTTCATTACAATATCAACAACTTAAGGGAGCGGTGTTTGACAACCTGCTTATACCATCAATTTAAAATTTGAAGGACATTTGGGTTTCTGGCTAAAGCTGTATGACATTGTTTTGCAATGTCGGCGAATCTTAGGAACAGGAATCACGCGGCCCGTCTTGGCAGGTATCATAAGGAATGTCGGCAGAACCCGTTTTCGAATCCCAATCGTTCAAGAGACCGTTAAGTCGGGGCCGACGGTGTAGCGCTCAACAGCATGGGCCATCTTCAATCTCCTTTATGGCTCACCATACACCTTTTGCTGCTCAAATTGCAATAACGATTTCTATTTTTCTAAACGCCAGCAATCGCGCATCCGCATCTGAGCCATCCGGGTCGTGAGGACGTTCGCGGGAGAGGACGGCGCGTCGGACTCCGTCAGTCCTGACTGATTCCATTGCTCTCCTTCATCAAGAAGGACTCGCGGTAAAGGTTTGTGTGCGGCGGTCCGCCCCCTCACCTGTGAAAGGAAGCGCCTCCCGAACGAGCGAATATCAAAATAATTGGTGGAAGGCCTAACGTGAAACCATCTTGACAGGTTTTGACAGATACATCATGCAAACATGCTGAAGCCGTAGCCAGGATCGCCGAGAGCGCAGGGCATCGTAAGATTTATCCTCAGTGGCCTTGATTGATGATCAGCTCTGCGGCCGGACCAGGTGCTCTCCGATCATCGAGGCGAAAGACGCATGCGCTGAATCTCGGATGAATTGCGATGTCTGCCCGACAAGGGAAGGGATTCCGTACCGACCGCAACGGAGGCTGGACTTGTCGAGGTCCAAGCGTCGCATGCGGCGGCGTTTGAGCACTCCCTCATTCTGACCGTGGGCAATAATCGCCGGAGGGATGCGCATCTGATCCGCATGGCCGCAACGCAACCTGCTGACATACTGACAGCTCGGCCTGCCTGCCGCGGGAAAGCCGCCGTTCTCCTACGGCCTTTGCCTGACCTTCGGCTTACGGCGGCAAGGGCACGCTTTACGCGTCTTTCCCCGAGGGCGGAAGCGGGCTTTTAGGCGTCTTGATATTGACGATCGTCTCCTTCCCGTCCCCCTTGAAGCGACAGGCCGCGATATTCCTTTCCGCCTTTCCGACAGCCAACGACACCCGGATGGGGTTTTGGGAACTCCGGCCGGAGCCTTTCCTGAGCATCTGGAGCATTACGGCCTTTGCCGCCGCAGCCCCTCCGCAGGCATTCATCACAGTCTTAAGCTCGACGACGCATGTCAGGGAGCGTAGACAACTTCCAGCTCAAGCGACCGAGGCCCTCGCGTTTCTCCGCGGTCACTTTGGCGCCTGACATCCACAGCCCGGAATGCGGGATTGAGCGAAGAAGCTCTCCCCACTCTCCATAAGAAGCTTCTCGACCAGAGCCGCCGCCTGCTTCCGTTGCCTGTCCACGGGGAAGTCAGAGTCTGCCTCTTCTTGGACTCCCCCGCCCGGGGCTTGCGGAACGCGTCCAAATGATCGGTAAAGATTATGCCTGCGAAAACCGGAACAAGGAGCCGACCATGCCGGGCAAGTCGCCGACTGAGAGGTTCATTTTAAGCTCCAGGCCCAACTCGCTGATTCTCTGCCAGGATGAGGAAATTCCGAGATTCTGGAGGGACAGGGTGGAAACGGCAGAGCTGACTTCACGATTGGGATAATCCAGAGTATTGTTATGGGGGGTTGTCCCGAACAATGGGTGGGCGCCAAGAAGGGCAAATTGTGCCCATAGCCTTTTTTGCGGCCTTCCGGACAAGGATGTGAGGCCCCAATGAGATCGGCGCAGGGAAGCTTCCCGTTCTCGATCGTGACCATGCGGTAGGAGAGCTCTTTGCCGCGAAGGCAATGCGGCCGGGACGGCCGGGTGACCCTCCGGCCCCTGCATTTATCGGCTTCAAGACGCCGATGCAATAAAATTAGCGGCGATTTCAGGCAGATTAATCGAATCGCTTGACTTTTTTGATGCAGCTGTTTATCTCTTCATTAACCCACCTCAGTCATCCATCCGTCATGAGGGCATCGCGGCGGGGTTCCGCGCCGGTAGGACTTAACCGGTGCCCTGAAGCCGTCTCGTGCCAGCCTTCGCCGGGATTGCCGATTCCCCGCCGCAGATGCGTCAGCAGGACCGGAAACCGTCCGGCGCAACGGTAAAGCTCATCCCGGAGGAGGAGTTCCTATCTGCGCATGGCTCGGCTTCAAGCTGGAGGTGGCAGTGCGAATCCCTACGGGTATTCCTCCAGTGTCGCCCGGTATCTTGTCAACTGAAACCGACGGGCCACTCGGCAGTTCTTCGCCACGTCCCGGCCCATGGTCGCGTCCTTGCCTCGGCCACCGGCGGTGCCGGTGACCCCTCCTGCGGCTCCAGTCGGGTCCGGATCGCCGACCCGTTCAGGCGGACGCCAGGTGACAGTGCCTCCCCGTTCCGGCTTCGCCGCACAGCCCCGCCTCGGAGGTCGCATCCCCGGCGGGTCAGCCCCCCGCTCTGCGGGATGCGGTCCGCCAGACATTTTCCTGCCCATGCACGCTCTCCGGAGAGAGCCCATGCCTTTGAGCTTCCGGTACGCCCTCGCGTCCCCGGAGAGGTCCCCCCGGACGGGGAGGGACGCGCGCCTCACGCCGGGGCGCCGCTAACGCGCCGTCTCACGGCGGCAAGGAGTGATCAGACAGACATACGCACCTCGATAACCATCAAGCTCGCTTCCCTTCTGAGCCTGGCAGCCCTCGTGCTGGCCTCCGCCTCGCTCTATGCCCAAGCCCCGAACCCTATGAACCCCTTCGCGGGCCAGGCCGAGCTCACCGCCGCCGACATCCCGGTGGTGCTCGCAATCATGGAGTCCCTGAGGACGCACCCGAACGACATGGACGCCCTCTCGGCCGTGTACACCAAGCACAACATCGACCACATGCGCGGCATGTACCTCATCGGGCGCGTCACGAACGGGAACAACACCCTCCTGGCCGGCATAACCCTGGAACAGGCCGCTATCATGGTGGGCGGACCGCAGCACGTCCCGTCCCAGGCGGAATTTGATGTAATCAAGGCCAACCAGGCGGCCCTCATGGCCGCCGCCGGCATGGCTCCGCAACGGAAGGCCGCCTCCGGCTTCCGCCGCGACGACATGAACGGCACGTCCGGGCCGCGGGCCGGGTCCCGCAGGGGACTCCGCACCAGGCCCGGACGCCTTATCACGCCATCCGCACGTCCGCGCCTACCCGACCGCGACCCCTGGCCCAACCGGAAACCGGTGCCATGCGGGGCCTTTCCCCCCCCGCTCCCTCCCACCCGCAGGCCCTGCGCCGAGGGCGGAGTCTCCCCGCGTTCGCCATGCGTCAGGCCTGCCCGCCCACCACGGCAGGCCTGGCCTCCCGTCCCGACATAAAAACTCATGCGGGGTCGCCATTTTCCAGTCACGGCCTCTGACGCGCCGCCGACCGGCGGCGGGAAGCAACCAGCCGACATGCGTACCCTCCTTTCCGCCAAGCTCGCTTCACCCCTGGTCCTGGCCGCCCTCGTCCCGGTTGTCCTTGTCCTGGCTCCCGCCTCCCTGCTCGCCCAATATTCCACGAACCCCCTCGCTCCCCAGCCCGAGTTGTCCGCCGAGGACATCCCTGCGGCAATCGAGCTCCTGCAGGCCAACAGGGACAGCCCCGGGGATCCCTACGCCCTCTTGGCGGTGCATGACAAGTTCGGGCTCAACGCGATGCGCGGCATGTACATCACCGGACGCGCCATGATGGGGGTCGGCATCATCATGTCCGGCATGACCCTGGAGCAGGCGGTTTCCCAGCTCGGGACATCGCAGATGCCCTCCGCGGCGGAATTCGCGGTCATACTGGAAAACCAGGATGCCCTGTTCGCCGCCATGGGCCTGCAGAAGCAGTAGCCTGCCGCCCGCCTTTCGCGGGCTGTCGTCCGGGCGGCCCGGGCTGGGACCCGGCTCCCAGGACGCCTGCCGGGCTTCACGAGCCCGGGCGCCGATGGAACGGCACGAATTTCTTGCGGAAGGCCGGGGAGTCGGGCCCGGCCGCTGTCATTTCCGGGACGGACTCGGCACTTCCTCCCTTCCCCGAAGACGGCCTTTCGATGCGGGCGACCTGGGCTCAACCGGGACTTCCGGCCATGCCGGGTTTCCCTGTTACGGGGAGCAGACTCAGTGTTCGATTGCATCAACCCTCCGGTCGCGGTCGCCCGATCAAACGGTCCCGAAAGTCCTGGGCCGCCGGGCGGCCCGGGTCGGCCTCCCAGGCCGTCTCCGTGCCAACTTCCTTTTCCGGGACCGAGCGGCGGCTCCCTGTCTGAAAAGATGCCCCTTTGCCGGGCCGGCAGGGCGAAAGCTCTGCAGAGGCCTGGCATGATTATTGCATCTCTCTCTCTCTCTCTCTCTCTCTCTCTCTCTCTCTCTCTCTCTCTCTCTCTGAAGGGGGGGGAGCCTGCCCGACCGGAAAATCTCCCGGCGACTTCCCTGGTTTCCTCTGCCTCCGTCTTCTTGGACATCGCCTCGGGCGCCGCCGCGGAGCCTTCGGGACCGGGGCTTTTTTTGTGCCACGGCGAGGGCGTCGGGCCCGCCCTCGGGGCTTCGTCGGCCTGGATTTCCGTCACGCGGCGCCCGTGCCGGAGGCTTTGAGATGCCTCCGCTGAACAAGCCGCAGAGGAATCTTCTCGAGCGGACCGTCGGGGAGGCTCGGGAAGCGGCCGAAGCGGCGACCGAGGCGGCGTTGACATTCCTCGGGGTCCGGGAGCCCTCGCCGCCGCCTTACCTGGACTCGAAGGGGAGGGCCTTGAGGGAACGCCTCCGCGCCCGGGCACGGGGCTTAGGCGAAGAACTCGATGGCTGGAGTTCCGGGACGGCGGGTCTTCTCGCGGAGGAGGCCGCCTACGAGCGCTGGCACGGGATGCTATTCGCGAGGTTCCTGGCCGAAAACTCCCTCCTGATGTACCCGGCGCATGACGGTGCCGTGCCCGTCACACTCGAGGAGTGTGGGGAGCTGGCGGCTGGGGAGGGAGCGTCGGACGGCTGGGAGCTGGCGGCCAGGTACGCCGCGAGGATGTTGCCCCAGATATTCCGAGTGGGGTCTCCGGCGTTCGATCTGAGTTTTCCCCCGGAATACAGGCAAAGACTGGAGGGGCTGGTAGCGGGTCTTCCGAGGGATGTCTTTCTGGCTTCCGACGCGCTGGGCTGGGGCTATCAGTTCTGGCAGTCGCGGAAAAGGGACCGGGTGAACGCGTCGGGAGTCGCGGTGGGCGCGCGCGAGCTCCCGGCTGTCACGCAGCTGTTCACCGACGGGTTCATGGTCGGCTTTCTCCTGGACAACACCCTGGGCGCCTGGTGGGCCGCAAGGAGGCTCTCTGCTGAAGATCTCAAGTCATGCGATCGCGAGGACGTCCTGAGGCTCAAGGCGGGCCTTCCAGGAATGCCGCTCAGGTACCTGCGCTTCGCGAAAAGCGACGGCGGGGGCTGGACCCTGGCGGGAGGGGATTGCGGGAGTTGGCCGGACTCGGCGGCGGATCTGCGGGTGATGGACCCCTGCTGCGGATCGGGGCATTTCCTGGTGGCGGCCATGGCGATGCTCGTGCCCATGCGCATGGAGGCCGAGGGCCTTTCGGCCCGGGACGCCGTGGACGCGGTCCTCCGCGATAACATTCACGGGCTGGAGCTTGATCCGCGTTGCGTGGAGATCTGCGCCTTCGCCCTGGCCCTGGCCGCCTGGACATATCCCGGGGCCGGCGGCTACCGGCCGCTTCCCGTGCCTAACGTGGCGTGCTCCGGCCTTCCGGTGGGGGCCGCGAAGGAGTCGTGGCTCTCCTTCGCGAAGGGGGACCAGAAGGCGGAAAGCGCCTTGGCGGGGCTCTACGACCGTTTCAGGGAAGCGCCCCTCCTCGGAAGCCTTATCGAGCCGGAAGCGGGCCTGGGGAAGGGATCGCTCCTGGAGAGCGGCTGGGACGAGGTGGCTCCGCTCGTGGAGAAGGCGCTGTCTTCCGGGACAGGCATGACGGGGGCAGGGGATCGTATGTTCGGCGGGCACCTTGACGAAGACATCGGCCGCGCTGAAAACGATGGCGTTCCGGACGACGGGCCCCATAAGGGCAACGGAGGTCTTGGCGGCAACGCCGTCTTCGGAGACCCTGCGGGGAAGGGAAGTTCCGCGGAAAGCGCAGGCGAGGCGGACGAGTCGTCTGAAGCGGCGGTCGCGGCCTTGGGCCTGTCCAGGGCGGCGCGGCTCTTGGCTGGAAGCTATGCCCTGGTCGCGACCAACGTGCCTTACCTTACGCGCGGAAAGCAGACGGGAAGGCTCAGGGAGCTCTGCGCCGAGATCTGTCCTGAGGCCAAGAACAACCTCGCCACCGTCTTCCTGGACCGCTGCCTGGGCCTCTGCGGGAGAGGCGGCTCGGCCGCCGTGGTGCTTCCCGAGAATCTCATGTTCCTGGTGAGTTACCGGAAGTTCCGGGAGAAGCTCCTGAAGGGCTGCGCGTGGCGCCTGGTGGCCCGCCTCGGGTCCGGGGCCTTCGCGACCATTGCCGGGGAGATAGTGAAGGTGGCGCTCCTGATAGTGGAACGGGGCGCGGCCTGGCCGTCGGGATACCTCCCGGCGATGGCCGCTGGCACCGATAACCTCGTTCGCGGGCTGGACGTCTCCCGATGGCGTTCCCCCGCCGAGAAGGCCGCGCGGCTTGTGGACTCCGAGGTTGCGAGCGTCGGGCAGTCCGGGTTGCTGCGGAACCCCGACTCCGTGGTGACCCTGGAGGAGATAGGGGAGGGGCTCCCCCTGTCCCTGTACGCGCGTACCCTGGCCGGCACGGACTCGGGCGACTCCGCCAGGTTCCGCCTCAGGTTCTGGGAGCTTGCGGGCGTGGGGGACGGGTGGATCCTCATCCAGAACGCGAGTTCCTCCGGCGATCATTACGACGGGCTCCAGAACGTCCTCCGCTGGGAGGGAGGCAAGGGCGAAATGGCCAGATGCCCTGGCGCCAGGATCAGCAACGTGGAGTCCTGGGGCGCCAAGGGCGTCTACGTCTCCCGAATGGGTGAGCTCAAGCCCGCCCTGTCCGCCGGGGTGGCGTGGGACCGCAACGGGACGATGGTCGTGCCCGCGGGGGATGGGCACCTGAAGGCGATATGGTGCTTCTGCTCCTCGGACGGGTTCAGGCGGGATGTCCGCAAGCTGAACCAGAAGCTCAACGTGTCAGACGCGATTCTAGGGAAGGTGCCCTTCGATCCGGACAGGTGGGCCGCGGTAGCGGACGGGCTTTACCCCGCCGGGCTCCCCGGGCCGTATTCGGACGACCCTACCCAGGCGGTCTTCCACGGCCACCCGTGCGGATCGGTCGTCTGGAACGGCGCGGCCAAACGCCTCGAGCCTGGGACCTGCCGCGAGGACTGGACCGTGCTGCAGGTGGCTGCGGCACGGCTTCTGGGCTACCGCTGGCCGGCCGAGCGGGACCTCGGGATGGAGCTCGCGCCGGAGCAGCGCGAACTGGTCGCCCGATGCTCCGATCTGGCCGGATTCGCCGACCGGGACGGCATAGTCGCGATCCCCGCGGTGAGGGGCGAGGCCGCCGCGCGCGACCGCCTCCTGGACCTGCTGGCCGCATCGTACGGCCAGTCATGGTCCAACGACGTCATGTCCAGGCTCCTGGCGAGCGCGGGCTATGCCGGCAGGAACCTGGAAGACTGGCTACGCGACGGCTTTTTCGCGGGCCACTGCAGGCTGTTCCTCAACCGGCCCTTCGTCTGGCAGATCTGGGACGGGACAAGGGACGGCTTTTCGGCGCTGGCGAACTGCCACGACCTCGGCTTCAAGGCTCTCGAATCGCTGACTTACGCGTATCTCGGCGACTGGATCCTCCGCCAGAGGCACGGCGTGAGAGGAGGCCTGGACGGCGCACGGGGGCGCCTGGCCGCCGCCGAAGCGCTCAGGAGGAGACTGGAGACGATTCTCGAGGGCGAGGCCCCTTACGACATCTTCGTGCGCTGGAAACCGCCGGAGCGGCAGCCCGTCGGCTGGAACCCGGACATCGCGGACGGGGTCCGCGTGAACATCCGCCCCTTCATGACCCCGCCCGACGTCGGGCGGAAAGGCGCTGGGATACTCAGGGACAGGCCGAACCTCGGCTGGGCGATGGATCGCGGTAAGGACGACGAGACGTCCCCCTGGCACTCGATCGACAAGGGAGACCGCGTCAACGACCGTCACCTCGCCCTGGCCCGGAAATGCGGGGGCTGAGACGGCTCCGGGATTTCGGCGCCCCGGTCGTCCGTGATCTCCGCCCGGGCCGGTCCATCTGCAGTCGCAGGCGACTCCCGTTTCGCGGCAGTCTCCGAAGACTGCGGCTTGCCGATGGCGCGGGATCTGCGGACGGCAGACGAGCCTCCCCTCGCGCCAGGCGCGATTCGGGGCGGCGCCGCCGGGAGAATCGGGACTCGGGGGCTATTCGCCCCTGGTGAACTTCCGGGTCATGCATGATGCCAGCGAAATAGGTCGGCGGGTGATTCATGATGAAGAGCCGGGTGGGCGGCGTCCGTCCAAATTGGGTGACTTGGCAGCAATGCTTCAATCCAATAACTGGCGTATTTTGTCTACTCTTCCACCTCCATAGGCATATGACCCGGGGAAGTTGTCTGTCCGGATTGCTGCTCCGGCTTATTACGTTTCCGTCATATCAGAAAAAATTCTTGTGTTTTCAGATCTTTTTGCGTTGATGCGTTATGTCGGCATCACTCAGACAACAGTTGTCAGACGCTCGGTATTTAATTTTTCTAGAGCCAATCACCTCACAAAATTTAAGCTAATAGAGCACATTCTATGATGTCTCTCTGCTAAAGCCTATGCCAGATCTGCTCATCATTCATTGGGTTGACTCTCAATGCTGAATCGTGTAGCATCCTTTCTGGAGCCAGGTCGTCAAACCACAACCATCCTGAACGATGGTAGCAGGAGGATACCTAATGACACAGAAATTACCCTTGCTCCCGGCCGGAGAACCAAATTTTAAGAACCTGAGACTCGAAAATGCCATATACGTTGATAAGACCGTATATTTCCCTTTACTCAAGACAACAAGTAAGTTTATCTTCTGCGCCAGACCTCGCCGTTTCGGCAAATCCCTTACAGTAACCGCACTCGATGCCTACTATTCCGGAAATAGGGAACTTTTCCGGGGCCTTGCTGTCGAGAAAGAAATTAATTCTCCTGATTTTATCGTTCGTCCTGTCATTCGGATTGACATGAGTGATGTTGCCGGCTCACGCAACATCGGAATTTTGGAGCAGAAAATCATGGGCCGTCTCGGAGCGAATGCCAAACGGCATAACGTCTCTTTGAGTGGCGCGGATTCCTCGGATGCTTTTTTGTCCCTTATTGAGGATGTTAAAAATGACAACGGGAAGAATATTGTTATCCTGATTGACGAATACGATAATCCAATCATTGATATCCTCCAGCAACCAAATTCTCCATTTCAAAGGAGACTGTTGGCTGATACCCGCGATATCATGCGGAATTTTTATGCCAAGATCAAATCTGCCGCCGAACACATCGATTTCGTTTTCATCACCGGTGTGACTAAATTTTCCAAAATGGGCGTATTTTCCTCCCTCAACAACCTTATCGACATCTCAATCGATCCTAATTTTGGAGCCTTCATGGGCTACACGCAACAGGAGCTCGAGGAAAATTTCAAGCCATTTATAGCCGAAGCATCCAAAACACTCATGGTTTGCGAAAACAAGCTTTTGGAACAGCTAAAAATTTATTATAATGGTTTTTCCTTCGATGGCAAAACCACACTCTACAACCCGTTTTCCGTCCTGTCGTTCTTCGCGAGCGGCAGTAAGGATTTTATAAATTACTGGATGAAATCTGGATCCAATACCCTTATAAGAAAATTTCTTAAGGACAAGACCCTCACGGCCGACCAGTTCCAGGGGATGGCGGTCGATGTGAATTTCGCGAGTGATCCTGGTGAAATCGATTCCACTCCCCCTGAAGGATTCCTATATCAATCCGGCTACCTGACCCTCAGGGCCAAGACCGATACCTCTTTTTCGCTGGACTATCCTAACCTCGAGGTCCGCAAGGCCTTTTCGACCCTATTCCTGCAGAACCTGGCCCCAGAATCCTCCTGGTCCGATTTGGACGTCGCTGGAAGCGAGCTGAAAGAATGCCTCGAAGCCGCCAACGTTCCCGGTATGGTGGAAATCTTCATCAGGCTTTTTGCCGACATAACCTACGAAGACCACTCGAAAGCTGATCGCAAGCCTTCGTACGGTGTCCTGGCGGCCATCATCCGCAAGGTGGGGTTGTTCTTGTCATGGGGCAAACAACGGAAGCTGACCGAATCGTTGGCAAATTATTTCCGTAAAAAGATGGGGGAAGGATTCTATCGCTCCGTCCTTCATTCCGCCCTGTGCATGGCAGGAGCGAAAGTGACTCCCGAGAGGCATGTGGGTTTGGGTCGCATCGATCTGCTGGTGGACAGCGGAGTTCATATCTACGTCATCGAAGTAAAAACGACGGAAGATGGCCAAACCGGAGAAAACGCCGCCCTGGCAGGAATGACCCAGATTCACGATCGAAGATACGGCAGAGCTTTCAAAAACCCCATTTTCGTTTCGCTCGCCATCGGCAGGGAGGAAAGGAACATCGTGGCCTGTCGCTTTGAAATCGACGGGACGGAGTCGACCGTCCAGATCCATGATCCGGAAAAGCCGACTACGGTCCAATGATGCCGTGCAGGCAATCGCCATAGGCACGTCAACCGCACGTTGACGCGGTCTCCTCAGTGTTCATGTCCCTCCTCCGCACGTCTTTCAGCTTCTTCTTCGCGTCGCCCCGCGAGTTTCCCTGCCTGCCCTTGCCGTCGTCGGCCGCCGCCACCCGGCTGACCGGACGCGGGCATGCCAGGCGCTCGAGGCATGGAGTGCCGCAAGGTCCCTCGCCGCGCTCAGGAAGGACGGGAGCGTAGACGGGGCCTCTTCTTATTCGCGTCGCGGCGGCAGGGCATACCGTAGACGGTGGCCGACGGCGGGAGGCTTTCCCCGGGGCCAGGAGGGCCGAGGTTCCGCCGGCTTTTGACCCTCGTCGGCCGGGACCTTGCCGGGACCGCCGGAACGTGCCTTTTGCCGTGCTTCCGGGCAGTCGGAGACATTTCCCCGCTTCCGTGACGCGCGTCCGCCGGCCTGACTCTGCCCGGATTCCCGACTCCGGACTTCCGGCCCCTCGACGGCATGACGCGTCCGGCAAGGGCTTCGCCGCCGTGCCTGTGCCCGCCTTCCACATGGCAGCGGAACGTGCGGGCGGGAACGTCCCGAGGCTTGCCCTCGTCGAATAGGCAGTTCGGGTCGATACCTTCGTCGGCCGGTCCCGTCGTCCCTCCGCCCGGATGGGAGAGAGCGCGGCCTTTGACGCCCGCAGGCGGGGAGGCCTGCCTGCCGCAGGCATGAAGCCGGAGCCCAGGAGGCGTCCATAATGAGGTTCGCGAGGCTGTCCATGCCGGGCCCTACAGGTACGCCCGGGCTGCCCTGCGGCTCCGGGGGAGCCTGGAGGCACGGAAGACGGTACCGGATTCCAGGCGTGGGGAGCCTTTTGCGGCAAGGACTCGCGGTGAAACGTGCCTTCAAACGGCTTGCCTCCGGGGGGGAGCGGCACTATAATGAGAGATCGGTTTCCCAGCGGGCCTTCGGCAAGCCTTGACCGTCCCGTCTAGCGGGCCGTCTCCGCCGGGAGGCCCTGATGCCGCACGGCGCGGCACGCACGCGCCGTCCGCCCCGACCGGCGGCCAACGGCATCGCTGGGGCTGGCCCGGCCTTCGCGGCCATGAGATTCACGCCTTGGAAGGAGGTATTTCCCTAAGATGCCAGACGGAGACGCGCCGCGCGAGATGCGACCGGACTTCCGCAAGGGCGGGGGTCTGATCCCCGCCATAGCCCAGGACGCCGGGACCGGCGAGATCCTGATGCTCGCGTTCATGAACGAGGAATCCTACGACCTGACCCTCTCCACCGGCGAGGTCCACTACTGGAGCCGCTCCCGCTCCGAGATCTGGCACAAGGGCGCCACCTCGGGCCACGTCCAGAAGGTCAGGGAAATCCGGTTGGACTGCGACACGGACGCCGTGCTGATCAAGATCGAGCAGGTCGGGGGCGTGGCATGTCACACCGGGAAGCGCTCCTGCTTCCACTACCGGAACGCCGGAGGCGACCTCTATGAAACCCTCCCCTGACGTGGCCCCGCGCGGGGTCCTGAAGCTGGGCATCCCCAAGGGCTCCCTGGAGCAGTACACCCTGGAGCTCTTCGCCAGATCGGGATGGAAGATAACCGTGGGGTCGCGGAGCTATTTCCCGAACGTGAACGATCCGGAGCTCGCGCTCACCATCTCCCGGGCCCAGGAGATCAGCCGCTACGTGACGGACGGCGTGGTGGACGCAGGCATCACAGGTCGGGACTGGCGGCTGGAGAACGAGTCCGACGTGGAGGTCGTCCGCGAGCTCGTCTACTCCAAGTCGTCCGCCAAGCCCTGCCGCTGGGTGCTCGCGGTCCGCGGGGACGGCCCCGTGACCGAGGTGGGCCACCTCGCGGGGAAGACCGTGGCGACCGAGCTCCCTGGGGTCACGAGGCGCTGGTTCGCCCAAAAGGGGGTGGACGTCAAGGTCGAGTTCTCCTGGGGGGCCACGGAGGCCAAGGTGGTCTCCGGGCTCGCCGACGCCGTGGTCGAGGTGACCGAGACCGGGAGCACGATAAAGGCCCACGGCCTGAGGATCATTGACGAGGTCCTGACGACCGCGACGGAGCTCATGGCCAACCGCGAGGCGATGCGGGATCCCTTCAAGCGGGCCAAGATCGGGCAGATAGCGCTTCTCCTGTCCGCCGCTCTGGCCGCCGACGGCATGGTGGGGCTCAAGATGAACGTCCGGGAGTCCGACGCGGACAGGGTGGTGGAGCTGCTCCCGAGCCTCCGCGCCCCCACCGTGGCTCACCTTTTCCGCACGGACTGGCTGAGCGTCGAGACGGTCGTCTCCCGGAGCGCCGTGCGCGATCTGATTCCCGGGCTCCTGGACCGGGGGGCCGAGGGCATCATCGAGTACCCGCTGAACAAGATCATCTGACCCTTCCGCCCGGAGGGCCGCCGGGCCGGCCCGCCCTTCGGGCCGCGAGCGGCAGTCGCGTCGCTCGTGGCGGTCCGCGGCCTGGCCGCCAGTTGGAGTCCGGCTCCTGACCGTCGGTCGCGCGGCTTGCCGCGGTCCGGTTCATTGCCGCCGGGCCACCGATGGCCCAAGGCCCCGTCCGGGGCCGAGCCTTCAAGGCCAACCTCAAAGGCCAAGGAGAAAGATCATGCCCCTCAAGTCCTGTCTGGCGCTTCTGCTCGCCGCGCTTGTCCTGGGAGCTGCCGGTTGCGGGGGAAGCCAGGCCGCGCGCCGGACCCAGGAGAACGACGACAACCGCCTCCAGGCCATCATCAACGTGGGGCTGGTCGCCATCCGCACGGGGGACTACGCCAAGGCCCTCCAGTCCCTGCAGGAGGCCGAGCGCCTGGCGCCGCAGAACGCCGACGTGAAGCATCACCTGGGGCGGACCTATTACCAGCTTAACGACATGGAACGCGCCGTGGACTTCTACAACCAGTCCCTGGCGCTGGATCCGAAGAAGACGGACGTGCACAACAACCTGGGTCTGGTCTACATGAGCCTCAGGGACTACGACAAGGCCCGGACCGAGTTCCAGGCGTGCATAAGCGATCTCACCTATTCCAACGCCAACATGGCCCGCTTCAACATGGGGCTTCTTGAGGAGGCCTCCGACAACCCGGACAAGGCCGCCGAATTCTACCACCAGATAATCGCCGGGGCCGCCCAGAGCCCGGCCACCGGTCCGGCCTACTACCGCCTGGCCTATCTGGACTACCGGAAGGGCGGCTACCGCGAGGCCGTCGACTACCTGACCGCCGCGGTCCGCCAGAACTCCGAGTTCGCGGACGCCTTCTTCCTGTTGGGCGAGTGCTACGAGAAGCTCGACATGCAGGACGAGGCGGCCGAGGCATACGGGCGCTGCGTGGTCATCGACTCCACTTCCATGAGGGGCGTGGAGGCCCAGAAGCGTATCCGCACCATCATGAAGGACTACCGTTGAACAGAGTCCCAGACGATCCGGGCGGACGTCCGCCCGAGGATCCCCTTACCCACGCCTCCGGGTCCGGAGTCCCTGTACCCATCGCCCTGGACCCCGGCGGCCCCGGCATCGCCGGGGACGGGGATCCGGGCGTCAAGGCCGCCCCCGAGGCCATGGCCTCGCCCAAGGCCAAGGCCTCGCCCAAGGCCAAGGCCCACGCCGTGCCCCGGGCCGTGTCGGCCGGGCCCAAGCCCGGACGGCCCCCCCGGCAACCGGTACTCGTGAGCCGCGGAAGGGGGCCCCAGGCCGTGTCGCGTCCGCGTCCCGGCCCCGGCGAGGGCCTCGAGCCGAGGGACACCGTGACCGAAAGGCGGGCGGGGCCCGACGGGGAGCCTCTGGCGACGCTGAAGGCCTCGCCCCGGGTGAAGGTCCCCGGCGGCGGGAGGCCGCCGGAACTGGTGGGGATTAACACGCCCAAGCCAAAGCCCAAGGCTCCTTCCGGCCCCGGGGAGGGTATGCGCCCGGAACCCGGCATGCGGCCCGTCCCGCCGCCCGTGGCGGTCCCCCGGCCCCCGCGCAGGCTGGGGCGCGCGGGGCGCACGTCCCCGGCGCCTTGCTCGGTGGCGCTCTCGGCCCGGGCGAGGGAGGTCACCCCCTTCATGGTGATGGAGGTCCTGGAGCGGGCGCGGGAGCTCGAGGCCCAGGGCCGCACGGTAATCCACATGGAGGTGGGGGAGCCGGACTTCCCGACCCCGGACTTCGTGGTCGAGGCCATGCGTCAGGCGCTGGGGAGCGGGGCTTCCTTCGGCTACGCCCACTCCCTGGGCGACCCCGATCTCAGGGAGGCGCTTTCCCGGCACTTCCTGAACCGCTACGGCATGACCGTAGGCCCCGAGCGCTTCCTCGTCACCCCCGGCACCTCCGTAGGCATGGCCCTCCTGTTCGGCGCGATCCTCTCGCCCGGCGACAAGGTGGTCCTGTCGGACCCTTGCTACAGCTGCTACCCCAACTTCGTGCGCTTCTGCGGCGGGGAGCCCGTCTTCCTGAGGGTGCTCGAGCGGGACGGCTTCCGTTTCGACCCGGACGCGTTGAGGGCGCTTCTGAGGCGCGAGCGGGGGGTCAAGGCGGTCATGATCAACTCCCCCGCGAACCCCACCGGATCGGTGCTCGACCCCGAAAGGCTCAAGGCCATAGCTGAACTGGGGACCTTCGTCGTCTCGGACGAGATCTACCACGGCCTGAGCTACCAGGAGGAGAGGGACCACAGCATCCTCGAGTACACCGACCGTTGCGCCGTGGTGGGCGGGCTTTCCAAGAGCTGGGCCATGACCGGCTGGCGGGTGGGTCACCTGGCGCTTCCCCCGGATCTCGCGAGGCCCCTCCAGACGCTTGCCCAGAACTTCGTCATCTCGGTCAATTCGGCCGTCCAGAAGGCGGCGGCGGTCGCCTTGGACCGTGGCTGGCCCGAAGTGGAGCGCATGCGGGCCGTCTACGACTCCCGCCGCAGGCAACTCCTGGAAGGGCTGAGACGGTTGGGGCTTGGCGTCATGGCCGAGCCCGTGGGTGCCTTCTACATCCTGGCGCGCGCCGATCACGTTAACCCGGACTCCAGGGCCCTGGTCTTCGAGATTCTTGAAGAGGCCGGGGTGGGTTGCGTACCCGGTCGGGAGTTCGGCGCCGGTGCCGAAGGTTTCCTGAGGTTCTCCTACGCCGTGAGCTCCGAGGGTATCAGGGAGGCGCTCCGCCGCCTTGAGGGATTCCTCGCCCGCCGCGGGAAGCTTCCGGCCTGATGGCTCGCGGGAAACGCGTTGCGTCCGGCGTGAAGGGCGGCAAGGGTCCGAAAGTCCCGAAAGGTTCCCGGGCTTCGAAAGGTTCTAAAGCCTCGAGGTCCCCGAAGGCCTTGAAGGCCCCGAAGGGCCTGAAAGCCCTGAAGATATTGCGGCCGGCTCAATCTTCACGGTCGCCTGAAGGGACAGTCGCTCCCGCAGGGGCCGGTCACAAGGCTTCCGAGAGCTTTAAATCTTCTTCGGGCTTCAAAACCGCTGGCTCCAAGGCATCTACGGGCTCCAAGGCATCTGCGGGCCCCAAGGCTTCTGCGGCTCCCAAGTCTTCTGCGGGCCTCAAGTCTTTTGCGGGCCTCAAGTCTTCAGCGAGCCTCAAGGCGTCCTCTGGGACGGGGCAGGCACCTCGCGGCCCCGGGTCCCGCGAGGAGGCGCCCAAGGCCACGAGGCCGGTCAAGGGTGCCAAGGCGCCCAGAGGGGCCAAGCCGCCGCGGAGGTTCACGACCCCCATGGCATACAACGCCTTCAAGACGGCGGGGGCAACCGGGGCGGCCAGGCAGGCCGTGAAGGGTGTCCCGACGCCACCGCCCGCCCCGCTTGCCGCCGCCCCCCAGAGTCCGCCTGCGGTCTCGGTGGATTTCGTTCTGGGAGCCGCCTCAGAGGAGCAGTTCCCCGAACCGCTGGGCTGGGAGGCGGCCTTCATGGGCCGCTCCAATTCCGGCAAGTCCTCGATGCTGAACCGCCTCCTGGGTCGCAAGGCCATGGCCCGGGTGAGCGCGGCGCCCGGGCGGACCAGGGAGATCAACTTTTTCAAGGTCCTCTGGCGCAAGGGCGGCGAGCCCTTCTACGTCGCCGACTTCCCCGGCTACGGATTCGCCCGGGCCCCCAAGGATAAGGTCCGCGGCTGGGGCAGGCTGGCCGGCGCCTACCTGTCCGGGGGTCGCGGCCAGAAGTCATTCCTCCTGGTGGACGTCAGAAGGCGCCTGAGCGAGGACGAGTTCATGCTCCTGGATCTTTTCCGGGAACTCAATACCCCCGCCGTCCTGGTCGCCACCAAGTGCGATAAGATCTCCAAGGCCGAGAGGGCCAGGAGGCTGGAGGAGTGGCGCAAGTCCGTGCCAGGTGACGTGCCGCTCCTGGCATTCTCAGCGCTCACCGGCGAAGGTCGCGAGGAGCTCATCTTGGAAGCCATGCCTTCCGGAACGGCACCCGACGTCCGCGATGCCGAAGCCACCGGCGCCCGAGCGGTCGAAGCCGCCATCGCCCGCGATGCCGAAGTTTCCGATGTCCGATCCGCCTTGGCCCCTGAGGCAGAAGCCGGTCCATACGGCCGCACGGGCGCGACAGGGGACGGTTCTCGCGATTTCTCGGCAGGGGAAGGCTCCAGCGAGGACGCGGGCGAGAGCGGAGGTGTGTGCGGGGCCGAAGGCGATAGCGGGAGCGGAGGCGATAGCGGGAGCCGAGGAGATAGCGGGAGCGGAGGCGAGCACGGGAGCGGAGGCGAGATGGGAACAGTCTCCGGCGGCGCGGAAGGCGTTTTGGGAGAAGCGTCCGAAAACGCTCCTGTAGTCGCCTCTGAAGAGGCGTCCTGCGCGATGGGCGCCCCGGTCGAGGAGCCTTCGGGCCTCCCGGTTCCCGAACCCGTCCCCGAACTGGGGTCCGGCGGCGAACACCCAGGCAAAGCTCCCGAATCCTGAGTCTTGGGTGTCGGGCAGGCGGAGGCGCGAGGTTCGCGATTGTAGCCCCGGGGCCGACTTCCCTTGTCCGGGCGGCGTTTCTTCTTGACATCCGGGAGCTTAATGGGCTAGATTCTTCCTATGGCTGGAAGAAGGCCCGCGGCGCCCGAAGGCGCTCCCGGCCACTTAATCGTAAGCCGGATAGAAGGTGATACGCGTTGAGCAGAAATGACACCGGAATAGAGGTCGTGGTGCGCGACAACGACGTTGAGCAGGCGATCAAGGCCTTGAAGCGCAAGGCCGCGCGCGACGGGCTCATCAAGCAGCTGAAAAGCAAGAAGGCTTACGAGAAACCCAGCGACCGCCGCAAGCGGAAGGAGCGGGAGTCCCTGCGTCGCATCCGCAAGGCTCAGGCGCGCCGCGCCAGGCGTACCCCCAGGTAGCGGGGCATCCTGACCCGGCTGAATCTCAAAATGGCGGCCTTTATTTCCGCAAAGGCCGCCGTTTTTTTTCCGTCGGCAGCTTGCCGAGCCCTCGATCGCCGTTTCCCGGCCTTACCCCCCTGCCCGCCAGTTCGGGCCGACCGCTTGAGCCGCCTCCGGCGAGTTCGCGGCACAGGTTTCACAGGTTACCGTCCGGCCTTGCCGCGTCCAGGCGTCCGCCTGCGCGGTCCCTTCCGGTCGCCTCAGGTTTCCCGTCATTCCGCATTCTGACATCCGAACACTCGCGTCATCGGCCTTCCCGTTCAAGTCCCGCGCCGCACCGCGGCGGGATCCGGGCCAGGGTCCCTCTGCGGCCACTCAGCCCGCGCCCGGACGGCGCCAGCCGACCGTGCGCCGGGGCCCCGCGGCGCCTCCTCCTTTCGGGAGGCGGAACCCAAAACCATCGGAGGATATCCCTATGGCTGAACCCGTCCAGGAAAACGTAGGCATAACCATCTCCAACCACCTACTCTTGAACCAGCAGCTCTCGACAGGGGCAACGGGATCCTACACCCGGCTCCTCCAGGCCATGGTGCTCGCCTGCAAGATCATCCAGCGCGACGTCGCCAAGGCGGGGCTCGTGGACGTCCTGGGGAGGGCCGGCAGCATCAACGTGCAGGGCGAGGAGGTCCAGAAGCTGGACGAGCTCGCCAACTCCACCGTGAAGCGCCGCCTTTCCGCCTCCGGCGAGTGTTGCGGCCTCATCTCCGAGGAGGAGGCCGACGTGATCGAGATCCCCCGGCAGTATCCCCGGGGCAACTACCTCGTGCATTTCGACCCCCTGGACGGGAGCTCCAACATAGACGCCAACGTCTCCATCGGCACGATCTTCTCGATCTACCGGAGGATCACCGAGTCCACCAACGACATGGCTCTCCAGGACGCCCTCCAGCGCGGCGTGGAGCAGGTCGGCGCCGGCTACGTCATCTACGGATCCTCGTGCATCCTGGTCTTCTCGACCGGGCAGGGCGTGAACGGCTTCACGCTGGACCCGTCCATCGGCGAGTTCCTGCTTTCGCACCCGAACATCAAGACCCCCGCCAAGGGCAAGATATACTCCATCAACGAGGGCAACTACAGCTACTGGGACGACCCCACCCGGAAGTACATCGACTGGATCAAGAGCGGGTACTCCGATCACAAGATCCACTACACGTCCCGCTACGTGGGTTCGCTCGTGGCGGACTTCCACCGGAACCTCCTCTACGGCGGCATCTTCCTCTACCCGGCCGACCTGAAGGACCCGAAGAAGCCCCAGGGCAAGCTGAGGCTGATGTGCGAGGCCAACCCCCTGGCCTACATAATCGAGCAGGCTGGCGGGATCGCCACCTCCGGACGGGAGCGCATCCTGGAGATCGAGCCTCGCTACATCCACCAGCGCACGCCTCTCATCATCGGCTCCCCGGAAGACGTGAAGCTGTACCAGGACTTCGTCGAGGGGCGCAGGGGCTGACGAGAGAAGTCCGGGCTCCCGGGGCCCCGCCCGTATCGGGTCGCCTCGTTGACTCTCCCGCCCGTATCGGGCGGGGCCGTTGATCCTCCCCCAATCTTCCGGGCCGGTGCGCTTCCCCGGCCAGGTTTGCCCCGTCCCCCCGACCCGCTTCACGACGAGGCGGGGCGGAGGGGCGGCTTTTTTTTCGTGCCGCGGAATCGCGGCCGGGGGTACCCTCGGATGCTTTTCCCATCAGCTTTCATGCCCGGCTCCGGATTCGCCGGATTCAAGCGGGCATCGGGCATCTCGGGCGGCGCCTTGCGGCCCTGGTGCGCAAGATGAGCGGGAACGGGGACCGGGGCGCGGCTCCGGAAAATGATTCGGTCGAGCCTGCCCCTGAAGGCGGCGCCGCTCCCGGTGTCCAGACCTCGAAAGGTTTAGGGCATCCGCCCGAGTCTGAGGTCCCGGAAGACATGGACCGCAAAGCGGCGAACGAGGCCCCTGAAGCCTCAGGGTTTTCAGCGGCGAACGAGGTCCTTGAAGCTTCAGGGCGCCCTGCCGTGTCCGAAGCCGCGGAAGCTTCAGGGCTCCCCGCCGTGTCCGAGGCCCCTGAAGCCCCTGGGCTTCCCGCGGCGGGCGAAGGCACGGAAGAACCTGGCCCTCACGCGGAGGACGGCGGCCCGAAAGATCCGGGTATTCCTGAGGCGATTGAGGCGCCGGAAGCCTCAGGGCGCCCTGCGGCCCGCCGGAAGCTCAAGGGCCCCTTGGGCTGGGCAGCGCTGCTCGCCGCGTCCGTGGCCATGTTTCTGATTCTGGGTCTGGGCGGCTTCCCCGGCGCGGGGCTAGTGGGCCCCATGGCCGCCGCGGTGCTGATAGCCTGCCTAGGCTCGGAACTTAAGTTGCCGGAGAAGACCTTCACGGTGGCCAAGGGATTCCTGGGCCTCAAGGCTGCTTCCGCCGTGGGCGGGGACTTTCCGAGGATTCTGCTGGACTCCTGGCCATTCCTTTTCGGCGGGGCCGTCTGGGCCATGCTGGGGGCGGCGGTCCTTGGCGTGGTCCTCGCCAGGAAAAGGCTCCTGCCCGGCGCCGAGGCGGTCTGGGGGCTCTCCCCCGGCGGGGCCGGGGTGATGACGGCACTCTCCCAGGACTACGGGGCGGACCCGCGGACGGTCGCCTACATGCAATATTCACGGGTGGTGCTGGTCTCGATCATCGCCATCGTGGTGGGCAGGCTCTTCGTGGCAGAGCCCATCACGCCTGCGGGATCCGGGCCGTTCTTCCCCCGGCCGGATCCGGCGGGCCTCGGGATCTCTTTCGCCCTTTGCCTTGCGGGCGGGTACCTGAGCCGCCTGGCTCGCTTCCCCGGAGGCGCGATGCTCTTCCCGCTGGTGCTGGGCGCGCTGTTGCGGAACCTCACGCCCCTGGACTTCTCGCTTCCCCCGTGGCTTCTTCAGGCGGTGTGCTTCCTCGTGGGCTGGCGGATAGGGCTGGGCTTTTCCCGTGAGGAGCTCGCGCGGCTCTTCTCCAGGACACCGGTGATCGTCGCGGCCATCGTAATCATGGTGGCGAACTCCGGCCTCTTCGCCGTGATCATGTACGTGTCCGGGCGCTTCGACGCGCTCACGTCGTATCTGGCTACCAGCCCGGGCGGGCTGGACGCCGTGACCGCCATCGCCGCGGGAACCGGGGCGTGGCTCCCCTACATCACGGCCATGCAGACCCTGCGGCTCCTTATGGTGATGGTCTGCGGCCCGGCGCTGGCGCGCTTCTCCTCGCGCGTCTCAGGGATAGGGAAACCGCTGGGCACCTGAAATCGCGGGGCGCCTGAGACCGGGCATGACGCCCTCCAAGTGACGGAGGCGCTCCCGCACGCCCGGAGAATGGGCCTCCCCGGCGCCTGAACCGCAGGGCGTCAGTTGCGCTTTGGCCGGAACGAGTCGCGCGCGCGGCTGAAAATCATCTGCAAAATGTTGACTGGTTCGCGAATCGCGCCATCATGCGGGAGTTTTGAGGCATCGGTCGGCCGTAGAACGCCGGTGATCAGCCTTGCCGAACGCGCTGGACCTGAACCCGGAACAGGCGGAATCCTCGCGAGGGGCCGGACAAGCGATGACTAGCCGCGCGACGCACGAAGGAGAATTGGGCCGCTCGCGCGGAGGCGCAAGGAGCCGTCAGCGCGAAGATGCGCTGAGCGGCTCGCGCGGAGGTGGGCGGGTTAACTCGCACGGAGTCGCACGGAGCTGATTGCGTTAATGCGCCTGGGCCTGCTCGAGCGAAGCGCGCGGGGCGGCGGTGGCCCCGGGAGTTCCGGACGGCGGCGCTTCGGACGCCCTGCGGGCTCTAGACCGGCCAAGCCTCCGCCCTGTAGGCGCTGTCCCAGAACATCCACTCCATCCTGGACGCCGCAAGGAAGGCCTCCAGCATGTCCTTGCGGCCCTCGGGTGTCTCCCCGGCCGCCAGGCGGTCGCAGATGCGGATGGCCCTTTCGACGCCAATCGCGAAGTCCTCGCCGCCGTAGGTGTCAATCCAGTCGCGGTAGGGGTTCTCGGGGGAGTCCCCGGCGAGGGAGAGCAAGTGACGGCCAACCGCGAGATAGATCCAGAAGCACGGGAGCACGGATGCCATGATCGTGCTGAAGGGGGACAGCGAGAGGTGGCGGTGGAGGAAGGAGGTGTACAGGAGGCAGGCGGGGGTCTGCACGTCCGTCCGCGTCTCGCCCTTGAGGTAGCCCTCGTGAAGCTCGCCTTCCACCTTGACGGCCGTCAATGCCGCTTCGCAGAGGAAGCCCGCGTCCTCGGCGCGGGGGGCCTTCAGTGCGGCGGCGGCAAGGATCCGCCCGTAGTCGGCCATGTACAGGGCGTCCTGACTGATATAGAAGAGGAATGTCTGGCGGGGCAGGGTCCCGTCCATGAGCGTCGTCACGAAGGGGTGGGCCAGGATCTTCTCCAGGATGGGCGCGGCGGCGCGCCAGGCGTCCAGGGACCATGGGGTTTGCGCGGACGCGGGCTCGGGTTGGCTCTTGAAGGGGGCCACCGCGGCGAACGGGGGGATATCCTGGCTGGGGCAGTCGGCCGCCGTCTCGGCGGGCGGGGAATCGGTCTTGTCGCTCATGCTTTGCCTTGTCTGTCTTTTCATTGTTCTGGCCGTGCGGGCGCACGGCCTTGGGTGATAAATCCGGGCCACAGGCGTGGGGTAATTCCTGGCGATGGAAGGTCCGGCGGCTGAGGCGATGTCCGTGCGAGGGGCCAAAGGGCAACGCTCGAAAGGTTATTTTCAAAGTGTTGCGATCAAAGGGCTATGCTCTGGGGAAGGGCTCTTAGGTGTATGGCTCAAAGGCCAACGTTCCACTTAATCTACGGGCAACGCGACTCGAAGGGGCTGAACAGAGCGGGATCCCGCATTACCGCCTCCAGGGGTGCCAGGTCCCTCGCGATGCCCCCGTCCCTGGCCGTAGTCTTCAAGGCCTCCAGGATCCGCCGCATGCCCTCACGGTCCTCAAGGGCCGCGCGGAGATAAAATGCGCGCTCCAGGCTCGCCGCCGCCCCGGACGAGTCGCCGCCGTCCGAGGCCAGCTCGGCCTCCAGTTCGAGATCCTCGGCCAGGGCGCCTTGACTCTCCAGCCTCCGGTCGATTTCCAGGGCCTCGTTCAGCCAGACCCTGGCCTGGGAGGAGTCCCCGCGCATGAGCGCGTCCCTCGCCTGGAGGTTTCGGATGTCCGCCCTTGCGGACTCAGAGGCGCCCGGGAGTTCCAGGGACGCGGTGGCCCGCTCGAGCGCGGCAGCAAAGGCTTCGGGGGATCCCGAGGCGCCGGAGGGCCTTGGGGTCCCGCCCGGCCCCCGACCGCCGGGGAGCGCCGCCCGGGCGATGCTGGCCAGATACACGGACGGGTTCTCGCCCCGACCGGTCGCGCGCGCGGCCGCGTCCTCCCAGAACGCCAGCGCGTCCTCATGGCGGCCCGCCCGCCAGGCCAAGGTGCCCAGGTTGCCCAGGACGGCGGAGAGCTCCGGGTTGGAGGGATCCGAGCGCGAGAGCCCGGCCGCCTCGTCAAGGAGTCCCGCCGCGGCCGCTAGGTCACCTTGGGCCAGGCGCGCCGCGCCAAGGGCGTTTAAGGCCATCACGATGTGAGGGACGGAATCGGAGAGCCGGGCATCGGTCAGCGCCTCCCCGTAAAATCTCGCGGCCTCGCGGGTGCAGCCGCGCAGGTACCAGTGGTTGCCGCGGGAGAGGTCGTCCTTGGCTGACCCGAGGTAAAAGGGGTCCTCGGGCGGGAGGGGGCCGCCGCAAGAGGCCAGGGCGGCGAGTGCGGCGATGAGGGTTGCCAGCGCCAGCCAGATTCGGCCGCCGGGCCGTGGCACTGGCGCGGGCGTTCGGGGCCGCGATATACGGGCCGTTTTCGGCAGGCGATCGGTTGAGGAAGTGCGCGAGGGCATCGGCTGTCCTTCGGAACGGAGAACCAGGAAATTTACCCGTTGGTACGGCCGTTTTCCCTGCAAGAACGGGGAGCTGAGTAGGGGAACGGCGCGAAACGGGGTCTGTTCTGACATTTGGGAGCTCACAGCGGCTTGTTTCTGACGGGAAGGCGCTTCGGGGGAGTGATGCTAAGCGTTTCTGGGGCGTGAGGTGTCCTGTTTCGGGGGCATGAGGCATCCGGTTTTGGGCGAATAAGGTGTCTGCGTGTTGCCAAGGTTCCGTGAAAAACTCATTGCGGGGGACACGCCCGCCAGACGGAAACGACTGCGGGCGGCTTCGAGCGGGAAGCGCGTTGGCTGGAGTGGCGGGAAGAGCTGAACCCGGGTAGGGCATCGGCAGGCCTGGCGGGCGTCTTCTCCTGACAGTCTAGGACGGTCTCGTCATGGTAGGTTTTCCTGCAGAGCTTGCCCTTCGTTTCCGGTTGGCCGCATGCTTTTGTTGCAGATACGCGCCAGGTCCCGCTTCCCCTCGAAAACGCGACGCGTTACGTATATCGTCCGCCCTGTCGAGTGTCAAGGCTGTCAACCGTCAGGTACTAAACTAACGGTTTCGATGGGAATCTTAACGCGGAGCCCGCCAGCCGGGCGCGGTTCCAGAGGAGATTCGCGTTTGGTCGGACTTAAGGCCCCGTTAGGCGTCCTGGCAATGGGCGTTGTCCATGATTGCCAAAATTGATTTTACGCCCCGAAAAGCTCCAAAGCAACCCGAGGTGCCTGCGAGGCTCAGGCGTAGCCGCCGGGATTTCCCTGCCGTTAGCCGATCTGGGGTGCTTGGACCTCTGTTAAGTGAGTATTTCACAGGCGGACAGGAAAGGCTTGTCCGTGGATCGCGCGAAGGTTCGGGAATGCCCTTTCCTCCCGGCAGCGATGATCGCTCCCTTGCGAAGACAGCCAGAACGCACGGTTGTCTCAGTTTTCGCGGGCATGTCGGTCCGGGTCGCGTCATTATGTCTTACAGGATTTCGGAAACCGTTGTCCCGAATATTGGGACGCCACGCCCATCCTTCGCGATAAGCCTCTGCCAGGAGTGCTGGCGTCCGAGGCGTGCATGGGGCCGCTGTCACTTTGGCACCGAGAAACAAGGCGTCTTCGTGAGATGTGATGCGGCAAGCTGTGAAGTATCCTGAATTTGATCAAAAATAATGCAAATGTCAAATTTTGCCCGATACAGATTGTATGATTTTGGTTTTATCACGATTTCTGAAGCGGTATTGTTCAGTTTATCAATCTGGTTCAATAATATTTGTTGTCATTTCAAAGCGATTTCGGTCTGAAATTCGGAACCCGTTTCAACTTTACAGTCGCAATTCCTGGCGATATCTCCGAATCTTGTAGCGGAGCCACTGGTGATAGTCGTATTGTGACTGCGGTATCGGTAACGCCTAGTAAATTTCTCGTATGTGACCTATAATGTACTTTCCTTAAAGAGGATATTGGTTAATGAAATTTCCCTCTGTCTCACATCGCCAACTTTGGGATATTTTATATTTATTCAAAGTTTTGAACTGCAGGCTCAACACCATTTAGGCGATCCGGCAGACACTGGAAAGCTAGTATCAGGGAGCGAACCAGCAATGACCGCGAGTGACGTGAAGGGAAAAAGTTTTAGATTGACTGAACAGTTGAAGTATATTCAATGCCGAATATTAATTTTTGAAACTTTCTCTTCGCGGGGGAAACGGACTTGACCTCCCCCATGGCTCCTCGCCGTCCACTCTGGTAGCTTTTATACCCTCCAAAGTTCTTTGTCTGCCACCGTGCATGTTACAAAGAGGTGGGATCTGGGCACGCCTCCCATTGATCCCCTGACCCCCTGTTAACGGATATCTTCAACATAATAGTCAGGACATATCCGAATTGTCAGCAACATAGTCCTGACAAGCTGATAATGCTGGCAGGGGAGATATGATATGTACGGTGTCTTGAACAGAACTGCCCACTCGGCACGCTGTCCGGATACCTTTCCTAGTCTTCACCCTGCCATCTTCAGGCGCATCTCTCCTGCCCTCGTGAACACTACGTACGTCATCCATGGTTCAGTGCATGTGTTGAAGGCGGGGGCCTTCCCGTCCTTTACGTCTACACCATGCTTTTTTGACCACTATCCACGGGCTCGAGGCTGGCATATTTTTGGAAGCTGGAAGATCTATCAATCTACTATTTCTAGTCTTTTATTTATTATAAAGCACAATATTTTGGTTCATTCTTTTTATTATTCACATTAAGTTAGGATATTAGCAAGGTTTATTTCCAGTTGCTCCAATTAGTGTATGTCTTGAGCTATATCCCTAAACGGAATGACTGTTGACAAACGCAATAATGATTAGTATAATCGCCAGTATAGTTGAAGTTATCTATTATATATTCTCGATTTTGATTTGATGATCGCGCATCTTCAAGGTTAGATGGTGTTGGAAAATTTTGGGCCCAATCTTTTTTTCAGGCGCAAACGTTTCGCTTAGGCATCTGGCATCCGTTAATCAGCTTCGCTGTTCTTCGATCAGAACAGCACCCGATAGAGGTTAAAGCCGTGACGCAGAAAACTGACCAAGACGCTTCAAAAGATACCGGTCCGATTTCTGTAGCTGTTCCTGGACTTAGTCCTTTATTGGTAGGGGTTAACGAATTAAACAAATTTATTCTGGCAAATGCTCCCCTTGTCGACAAAACGGAAATGATCCATGCATTAATCAATGGATATCAAAGACCATATTTCTTGGCTAGACCGAGAAGATTCGGTAAAACGTTTCTTCTTGACACGCTTCATGATATTTTTGCAGGCAGACAGAAATTCTTCACCAATCTAGCTATAGGTAAAGATAAAACACAAAACAAATGGCGTTCTTATCCCGTTATCAGACTTGATATGACAGCCTTCGTCTCCGAACGCGGCAAGTACGCGAAAACTTTCATTAAATATCTAAAAAGAAGAGCGGCCAAACTTGGCGTTAAAATTGAAACAAGCGACATAGCAAGTGCTATTTCATCTTTTATTGAAGCCCTTTCTGATAAGCAAACTGCCAAAGTTTTAAAAAGACAATCCAAGGCGATGAAATCAAAAATGAAGGCTTCCGATTACAGCCCTTCGAATGTTGTGCTCCTCATAGACGAGTACGATGCTCAAATGTTGCGTAACATCACTGATCCTATCTTACTTGAAGAGATCATGCTTGTTCTCCACGACTTCTATTCATCCGTGAAATCATGCATAAGGATGTTACGTTTCGTTTTGATAACTGGCATAACTAAATTCCAACAATTATCTCTGTCGTCATCATTTAACATGATCGATGACATCACATTTAATTCGAAATACTCCACTATCTGTGGTTTTACAGAAACGGAAATTCGCAACACTTTCCCGGAATATCTCAAGTTTGCCCTTGAAGAGATGAAAAAAATGAAAACGATTGACGAAAACGCAACTATAGATGATCTCATGAGACAGATATCATGGTGGTATGATGGTTACAGCTGGGATGGCGAAACTCGTTTGCTGAACCCAGATTCTGTAAAAAACTTTTTAGAAAATTGTCAATTTGGTTATTACTGGTATCTTTCTGGAATTCCTTTGCTGACCCGTCTACTCAAAAACAAGAGAAGTGAACCTTTTAAAATATTTGATAGAGATCTCAAGGCAAAAACGCCAATAGGGCTGGAAGAAAATATCGAAATTAACAGCACATCTTTTCTCTTGTATTCAGGATATCTGACTATCAGTGATATTAGCGGCATTCCTCCTCGTCAAACATATCAACTTAAAATTCCGAATAATGAAATCAAATACGCTATCGAACAAGAACTTACAACAAATTATCTTGCTCCAGCATCTCAGCCTGACCCTGTAGGTTATCTAACCGCACAAAAAAGTAGTTTGCTTTCCGCGTTCTGCTCCATGGACGAAAAGGAATCTGAAAGGCTTCTAACCGTGGATCTGAACAGTTTTGATAAAACTTTGTATCACGCCGGCGGAGAGAATTATATTCATCTTATGTTGGGGGCTCTCTTGAAATACGGGGATAATCTTCCTTTCCCAAATCCTTCATATCTAGGAGGTAAACCCGATCTGGTGTTCCCAATCCCTGGAGGCAATGACCGAATTATCATAGAAATCAAATATAAAAAAGCAGATCGTCCGTCAAATGACCTGGATGATTATCGCCATCAGTCGACTGCGGAGGAACGGCAGCGGATTCTCGATATGGTTGGTGTCAAAGGCGCAGGCAAACAATCTCCTTCCCACTCCAGCGATAGGATAATGACCATAGGGCATGAAACCCAGCGCGAAGATATGATCCTCAGCGGATTGATAGATCAGGCATTTGCTCAGATAGTCTCGCATGACTACGCCGTGCCGCTTATGAGGAAAACCGGAAAGCTTTACGTTGCCGCCATTGGCGTATATGACATCTCAAAAGTGAGAGTTCGTTTTGCAGAAGTTGTTTGGGTTGACAAACAATCAAATATATTATCAATCAATGCGCTACCCTCCTCCGCATAACTGATAGCTTCAGATTATGTCAAACCTGTTTCAGATTAGCACGTTTTCCCAGTAGTCTGATTTCTTTACATCTCTTCAAAAGGATGTTTGATTAAACAGTTAATGAACCTACGTATGGCAGAACAGTGACTGTGTTCGAAAAATTTCTTCAAATCAATAAAAGAGGGTAGGCGAACCCTCGAAATTATTGGAGGCGGGCAACAAGGCCACTTCGGCAAGCCGCGGGTGCCGCCCGTCTCAAGTCACGCGAATCCGTCTGAAGCCCGGTCGAACCCCGAAAGCGCTCAGGCCCCACGATCGGCCCTAAGGTTTCGGGCGTTTCGCCGCTAGCGTCCCCTCAGGGGCCGATCCACCCCCTGCGGGGGGGGATCGGCCGTGATGTTCCCGCGGATAAGGAAGTTGCGCTTGGCGGAATCCAGTACCTGATGCACGTCACGGATGCCCTCCCGCGCTCCCCTGGCCACCTCGGGGAACGACTGCGTACCCTGCTCGATCTCGGCCAGGATCCGGTCGGCCTGGCGGGTGATGCCGGGGATGTCGCTCTCAAGCGCGGCCGCGGCAACGCGGACGGACGCCATGGCGTCCCGGAACGAGGCCGAGGCGTCGCGGATCGACTCCATGGCCCTGTGGGCCTCCTCCAAGGCCGCGAAGATCTCGTCGTGCGTGTCGGGCTTCGACAGGAGCGCCCCCAGGCTCCCCTCGCCCTCCGCCACTCGGGAGGAGACTACGCGGAAGTTCTCCAGGGTCGCGAAGAGCGGGCCCTCCGCGTCCTGGAGCCGGTCGGCGATGGAGATGAAGTCCTGCATGAGCCTGTCCGCCTGGACGATCTTCTTGGGCAGCTCCAGAGCCGCCAGCATGTCCTCCAGGGTGGCGGTGTCCTGGGCGGGGATCTGGCCGCCAGCAGGGACGGGTAGGGACATGAGCGAGCCGGGCTGGATCTCTATGAACTCCGATCCGATGATGGTGGGGCTTTTGACCACCGCCAGGCAGTCGCCCAGGATCCTGTCGGCGTAGTCGTCCACGATGCGGAGCCGCATTCGGATCTTGTTGTTGTCCATGAGCTCGACCGAGGTGACTGTGCCTATGTCGATGCCGAAGTAGCGCACGTCCACGCCGGCGGCGATGCCGTACCCCTGGCTGAACACCGCGAAGTAGGAGGTGTGCCCTCGGAAGAGCCCGCGGCCCGCGCCCACGATGGCAGCCGCCCCCATGACGACCAGGAAGAGGGCCACCAGGAGGAAGCCCGTGAGCTTCTCCAGGAAGGTATACGGGGCCCTAGCCATGATGAGTTTCCCGGTATCGGCGCTCATCGCGCATCAGCCTCCTTCTGAAATCGTTCGGGCCGGACCCGCGTCTTGCCCTAAAGCCATTGTTACGTATAGCGTTCGGAAGCCCCGACCGCGTCCGGCGACGTCAGGTCTTGCCGGTCAGTGTTCAAGAAAAGCAAGCCGATCGTCGTGCGATAAATTACGGGTGTTGTCTGGTCTTGCGAAGGCGTGAGGTCCTAGATGCGGCTCAATCCCTGTCAAGCGAGGTTCAATCAGCGGCATTGTCCCGGATAACTTTGATCGTGCGCTATCCGGCGTGTCAGCGGCGTGTCGGCGGTTTCGGCAGAAATCTTCGCGCCTTTGGGGGGGAGGAGGGTTTTGACGCGAACCTCCTGAAATGCTTTGCACAGTCTAATTTCCTGAACCTGCATCGCCGAAAGACCCGAAATCGAAGCATATATCTTGATGTCGATTGCGCGATCCCCGGTTTTCGCTTTAACCCGCGACAAATTCCGGCGTCCGTAAGGCATATGCCCAAGGCTCCCCCAAAAATCCTTGGGTCGGTCGGTGATTTGGGGCCGCCAGCGTGAATTCTGGCCAAGGAGGCGGTTTCAGGCCGCATGCGCGGCGGCTCACGCCATATCGCCGCCGGGCGTCCGTGAAGCGTCGCCTGCGACTGGCGCCATGGACGCTTTCCGGTCGTTCGGCCGGTCAGGGCTGGCGTCGGCCGCGGCCACCAGCGTCCGGGTCACCTGGAAGCTCACGCCGGGGTACGCGTCATCGCCTTCGGAATCCAGGACGAGCACGGCCGCGCCCTTCTCGGCCCGGTCCCTTTCCACCGCGTCCCAGACGGCAGGGAAATCCGGGCCCAGGTCCTTGGCCGGGCTCTCCAGGACATAAAGCCAGGGTTCCTTCACGAAGGCAAGGGCATAGACGCCCAGGCGCTGCAGGCGAGCCGGAAGCCTGCCGGAATGGACCTTGCGCATCTCGTGCCAGTCGCGCCCGTGGATGCCCAGGTCCCTCAGCACCCTGTAGCTCCTGGCCAGCATGGGGGCCCCGCGGAGATCCTGGTGATAGCCCAGGAAGATGGCCAGGTGTTCCAGGACGGTACGCCCGTGGATCAGGCCCATGTCCCGGTAGACCAGGCCCAGCCCCCGGTTGAAGATGAGGTTGCCCCAAAGCCCGCCGGAGCGCGCAGAGGCACGCGGTCCCCAGGCCACGTCGCCCGTCAGGGGAATCGCCAGTCGCGACACGATTAGGATGATCTCCCCTATGGCCTGGCGGGACGGGTGAAACACGAGCCCCGCCTCGCCGTGCCCGAGCTCCAGATCAAGGAGCGGGCAGTCCGGGTCCGCGCTCAGGCGGACGCCCCTGAACGCCAGCGCAAGGTCGCGAGAGGCGTCCATTCCGGTTGATTTGCCGTTCACGTCCATGGAGGAGTCATTGCCGCCTGCGGCTATGGGGAAGTCCTTGTCGTCCGTAACCACGCGGGTGCCCTTTCAGCCAGCGGCCCCCCTGGGGACGCATCCCGTCGGCACGCCCAGGGGCCGACTCCCGTCAACAGCCTCCGGGCCGACTTCCGTCAATAGCCTCCGGGCCGACTTCCGTCAGCAGGCACCGGGCCGACTTTCCGTCGGGAGAGCCGGGGGTAGCCTTTCCGAGTGCATTTTCCCGCGCCGCAAGGCGACAGCGACCGATGCCCGGGGCGCCTTGGGGGGGTGGAGCGGCGGCGTCAGGCATAGAGCACGGAGACCAGGATCCCCGACAGCGATGCCCAGAAGAGGCCCTCGAGGGTGCCGCGGCGGACGAGGTCTGGGATTTCGACGTCCTGGCCCTCCTGGGCCCTGTAGGGGTTGTGGAGTGAAAAGAAGCTCAGAACGCAGGACATGAGGACGCTCTGGACCGCCATCCGGAAGAGGCTGTAGGCCTCAACGCCCGAGACCAGCACGGACATGAAGTCGGCAAGGGGGTAAGAGGCGAAGAGCCGGGCGCCCAGGCCCACGCCCATCACGGTGAAGGCGCAGTGGAAAAGGAGCAGGGCGGGGAAGGCGATGAGCTGGCCCAGAAAGCGCGGCCAGACGAGCAGGTGGGTGGGCGGGATGCCCATGAGCCTCAGGGTCTCGAAGCCCCCCGATCGCCTGATTCGGGCGATGCGGGTGGCGGAAGGCCCGGTGTAGGCGGTGGTCACCACCATGGCGATGAGGAAGGGGCTCACCTCGTTCAGCTGCACCATGAGCGCCAGCCGCACGAGCGTGTCGGAGCCGCCGATGTTCGCCAAGACCCCGAACCAGACGATGGTCCACAGGAACCCCGCCATGAGGCCCAGCATCGCGGAGAAGAACAGGGAGTTCCTGAAGCAGAGGAGCGCCTCGTCCCGGATCCTGCCCCAGACGAGCCTGCGTCGGCCTGAGGAGCCGGAAAACACGCTCTCCAGGCCCAAGAGAAAGGTGCGGCCCAAAAAGGCCAGGCGGTCCACCCGGGTGGCAGCCATGGTACAGAATGTCCGGCCCGCGGCACCCGCGAAGGCCCAGAAACCCCTCTGCGCGGCGACCTGGGCCCGCGATGTCGGGGCCTTCCCGCCGCGGCTCCCGACCGGGCCGGAATCCTGTTCCGGGAGCCCCCCGGCCGTTCCGCCCAAGCCTCCGGCTGGGCCGGGGGATGGCGCTGGGCCGGGGGTCCTGGACTCGGTCAAGCTAGAGGTTCAGGGTGACGGTCTGGCGGTGGCCGCCGGCGTCGAAGTTCAGCGTCAGCCGCCGGGGCTGGGCGCTTTCCGCGGGGAAGTACAGGAAGCCCGAGGCCTCGGCGCCGGCCGACACGGTGCGGTGGTCGATGGATCTGGACGAGAAGTCACGCACGACGTCCCCGGAGGTGTTGGAGGAGTCGGTGCCCATGCCCAGGACGGCGCTGGACGCGCCGGCGCCGGCGCCGATGGCCGCGCCTTTGCCGGCCGCCTCGCCCACGTTGGTGCCGGAGGCGACCCCAACCGCCGCGCCGATTATGGCCCCGGCGAGGCCCCAGGTGACCGTGCGCTTAACGCCCTTCTCGCCGTCCAGGCTTCCGGAGGTGTAGTCGTTGATGCGGTTATAGACCACATCGGAAGGGAGCACGTCCCAGACAAGGCCCTTGGCGTCCTCGATCCGGGAGCCTTCCAGGATTGTGACGGAGTCCGGCCCGGAGTTCTGGACCATGACCTGCACCGGCACGACCCCGGCCTTCTTGAGGTCGAAGCCGAAAAGCGCGTTCAGGTCCTGGGAGGAGTAGAAGGCCACGGCCCCGACGGAGGCGTTGGCCACGTGGGCCTGGCCCGGGTAGCCGGAGAGGGGCCGCACGGGAACTGCCCTGTACTCGTAGCGCGGCCCGCAGGATGCGACGGAAAGGCCCATAACGGCCAGGATGGCCAGAGAGATCCCTATCTGCTGGAGGGGTCCGGAGCGTCTTTCAAGGCGGATGGCTTTCATTTGCGACTCCGACCGGCCTCCCGTGCGCCCGCAGGCCGGAGGCCGGGTCATGGGCCAGGCGGCGGGTAGCCGCCCGGGCGTCAGGGGAGAGTGTGCCGCCTCCGACCGGAAGGGAAGGGGGGGCGGCCAGGGGCGCGGGCTGGAGTCTGATGAATGGGGTCGGGCGGACCGCTTGCGGAGCGAACGCCGGGCTTGTGCGGGCGATCGCCGGGCTTGGCGGGCGGTGCCCGAGCTACATGGCGCCCAGCTCCTCGGCCGAGAGCACCAGGTCGATGTTCAGGAGGATCTTCACCCCGTCGCCGGTCTTGGCCATGCCCAGGATGAAGTTCATGTCGATGGTCGATCCGAAGGCGGGGGCAGGCTCGATTTCGTGGGCCTGGATGTTGATGACCTCGGAGACGGTATCCACCACGATGCCGATGGGGATGTTCCCGGTCAGTCCCTTGACCTCAACGACGATGATGCTGGTGCGCTCGGTGTATTCCTCCTCGGGGAGCCCGAACTTCAGTCGGAGGTCCACCACAGGGATGACCTGGCCGCGGAGGTTGATGACCCCCTTCAGGAACAGGGGCGTCTGGGGGACCGGGGTCACGGGGAGCATGCCGATTATCTCGCGGACCTTCAGGATGCCGATGCCGTAGCCTTCGCCGGCCAGCTGGAAGGTCAGGTACTTTCCGTCGTTCTCGGTCGAGACTGGCGCGGTTTCGACTTTCTGGGTCGCTTCTGACATTTTCCGCCTCTTCTGGATGGGGGACCGGCGGCCCCGGCGGCCTGTCCGGGACGTGAGGACGCCGCCGAGGGCGGCTCCGCCGTCAAGGGTCAGGTTTAGGGGAGGGCACGGGACACTGGCCGGCCGCGCCGGCCGCAGGCGCCAGGAGTCCCGGAGATCGGGCATCCAGGCGATTTTCAATGATAAACCACTTTGTTGAGGGAGGCAAGGGGCCAGAACGGCTGGCGCCGCAAGGTTTAGGGTGTCCGAGGTCTCCGCGCGGCGCCAGGAGGGGAAGATGGCTCGGAAGGCGTTCCGGCACGCGCTCCGCGCACTTGAGGTCCGGACCGTTTCCGTGCGCAGGCCGTCGCCTCGGCCGACGCGAGACGGGGCAGGGAAGGCGGCTGGGCGGAGGGACGCGGCGGCTCGGGCTGCCCCGGCGTCTTTCGGGCCGCGGCCGAAGAGCCGCGCGTGATCGTGCGGCGGAGCGGTTCGCGCCGCGGTTCCCTGTCCGCAAGGGAGAGAGGCCGCGTTCGCGGAAAGGGTGACATCCGCAGGCGGGCGGTTATCGGCGGTAAAGCTTGAGGGGGGTTCCGGAATGCTTCCACCAGGGACGCCGATCCCGGGAAGCGTGAACCGAACGGGATTTCCCGGCCCGTTGGAGCCGAAGGTTACTTCACGCCAAGGCGATCCCGAGGATAAGGGCTTGAATCGGGCGGAAGGAAGCCTCTCGCATGGCCTCTGCAGCGCCGTCTCACGTGCCGTCGGACATGGCACGTTACGCCAGGTGTCGCCGTGTCCCTGAACCGTTCGCCGTTTAGCGGACCAATGTCAACGACCTTGTTAGAAAGTATGCCTGAAGATGGCCTGGAAGGCAGACATGGGCCGATCGTCTGTGCCGGACTTTCTGGACTTTTGACCCGGGCGGCCGCGCACGGAGGGTTGCTATCATGAAACGTCTTCTTGGGCGACACAGCCACGAGCCCCCGCCATGTTGTCATGGTATCAAAGGTTTCATGCGCCGGGGCGTCGATAATCAACATGAACGCGTAAGGAGATTCATGGTTGAGAATCCCCTAGACGGTGCCAGCTCTTCCGTTGAAGAATCCATGTCATTCAGCCTTAGGTCGTATACATTTTTAAGCCGCAGACATTGTTTTGCGGCAAACACAGCTTCGCGAATGGCCCGGACATGTCGGCATGCCCGAATATCTTCGGGCGGTCATCGGTCATCAGTCATCGGCGAGGCGAACGGTTCTGGTAAAGGTTTCGCGAGGTCCCGGAAAGGGGATTCGCGAGCGCCGCGAAGCCGCGGTCTCGGCGGGGCCGTACAGGATGATGGCACGGATGGCGCTATGCCGGTTCCCGGCTGTCATGGAATGTGAAGCGGCGGAAGAGGAAGCCTAGCCGTTGCCTTTCGGGATAGGCTTCCGGGATAGGCTTTCGGGAAATGCGCGTCTCGACCGTCCTGAGGCCTACGTCGTGAACGCCATTTCGCCCCTGAATTTCCCGCTTCGCCCTGGAGGTTTCCGTCTCCCGATGCAGATCAAGTCGCCGCTGCCGTCCAGGTTCCTCGCGGCGCCCTCGTACTCTCGGGGCAAGGGCGGGGATGGGGTGGGCATTCCCGCCGGACGGCCAGCCCGGCCTTTCGTCTTGACGCCTGCAGTTCCAGGAAACCCTTTTCGCGGCGGAATTCGGTCGGCGCGGCATCGGTTTCAGGCTCGCCCGTGAAGGACGAGGGATGGCCGAGGGTATAGGAAGGCGCGGGGACGGCGGAGTTTTCCGTGCTGTTGAAGAGCACGTGCCCGGATGGGGCGTGCCCTGGCATGGCGGTCGCGGACGCGGCGCGCCCTGGCGAGACGGTAACAGACGCGGCTGACCCTGACCCTGTCGTGCCCAGCGAGGGACATCGGTGTCACCCCGGCAAGGCGTGATCCGGGGGAGCTTATGCGCCCGGGAATTCCTTAAGCCAGCCGGTCCCGAAGATCTCGCGGGACTCCTTCAGGAAATCCAGGATCATCGCCTCGCAGACGCCCCCCGTCAGGGCCAGCGGGGAGACGGGTTCCGGGCGTCCGTCTTCGTACAGGCGAGTCGCGCACGTCCCGATTTCAAGGTCCCGGGAGTTTGCCGCGTCCAGGGTGGACGTTCCTCCGGTCCCGAGGCCGAGAAACGCGATTGAGCGGCGATCGGTTTAGACCAGGACCGGGGTGCCGTTGCCCGCGAGGTGATGGCGGCAGGCCTGGCCCGAAAATATGACCGAAACCATCGGTCAGGCCGCAGCGCGGACTTCGGCGGAATCGTTGCAGGGCACGTGCGCGGGCGGACGTGTCCCGCAGGGGAGGTCCTGCGAGCGCGGGCGGCGTGAGTGCGCGGGCGGCGTGAGTGCGCGGACGGCGTGAGTGCGCGGACGGCCTGAGTGCGCGGACGGGCAGGCTCAGACCGTGCCATGGTGGAGGCCCGCCGGATTGCGGGTCTGGATGTAGACCGTGCCCGGCCCGACGAAGGCGCACACCAGCCCCTCGCCGGAGGTGATGGACGTCACGATGGACGCGGAGGCCTTGCGGATCTCGTACCGCATGGTGTCGTCCCAGGCGACCAGGTGGCCGTTGTCCACGTTGACGGCCTTGCCCGGCGGGATATGGAGTGGGTGGATGGCCCCGTAGGAGCTCAGGAATAGAATGCCCTGGCCCGATGCCCTCAGGATGAAGAAGCCCTCCTTGGAGAAGAGGCCCTTGGCCAGGCCCTGCGAGACGGTCTCCACCGTTACGCCGAAGGTGCTGGCCAGGAAGCCGTCCTTCTGGATGCGGAGCCGCGTCTGCCCGTTCATCTGCACGGGCATGATGCCTCCGGGGAAGGAGGGGGAGAAGTAGGCCTCGCCGGGACCCGAGGTGGCGGTGACTTGCTGGAAGAAGGCCTTTTCCTTGGAGAGGAACTTCCTGGCCAGGCCCTGCAGGACCCCGCCCTCCATCTTGGCGGAGAGCTGCAGGTGGGCGTCCATGGCCACCATGGCTCCGCTCTCGGCCTTGAAGGTTTCGCCCTGGTCCAGGCGGTACAGGAGCATGGGGAATGCCTCGCCGTAGAGGATCTCGTACTTGGGCAGAGGGTTCATGTTCGCTGACTCCTTAGGGATGCCGGCTTTCGGGGCGCGGGAAGGGGCATGGGGGATGGGCGGCGGCTGGCGAGGACCGCCGGAGCGGACAGTGACGCTATGTGCTTTGAATCGCTAGGATTTTGCCACATTCGGGCCTGTCAGTCAATAATCGGGAGCCGTCAGGCGCCTGTGTCGACGGATGGGAAACGTCAGGCGGGGCAGACGCGAAAGATGTCGAGACGGAAAATTCGGCGGGGCAGGCGCGGAGGATACGGAGACGGGTAATCGGGGCGGTTTAAGCTGAAGCTGATGAGCCGGGAGATTCGGAGCGGCTTAAGCTGAAGCTGATGAGCCGGGAGATTCAGAGCGGCTTAAGCTGAAGCTGATGAGCCGGGAGATTCGGAGCGGCTTAAGCTGAAGCTGATGAGCCGGGAGATTCGGGGCGGCTTACGCCGAAGCTGATGATGAGTCGGGAGATTCGGGACAGCATAAGCTGAAGCTGATGATGAATCTGGAGATCCGGGATAGTATACGCCGAAGCTGATGATGAGTCGGGAGATTCGGACGGGGGAAGCGGAAGATGAGGCGGGTAGGGATGCGGAAGTCATAGAGGCGTGAGGGGACGTCTTCAGTTGTCCCAATGGCGGAAACGGCACTGTTTTCCGGCGTTCACGGACAATGTGGTGAATGCGGCGGAGATGCCGTGACGTGATCCGTTCGCAGTCGGCATTATTTCGTCTTGACGGCGCCGCGGATTCGGTCAGGGAGAGGCGGTGGAACACGGGGCGAAACGCCCAAATTCGACTTAAATTCAAGAATCCGGCGCCTTCTCGTTTCAGGATTCCCGTAACGGCGACGGGTTCACCATGACCTCTGCGGAAGAACCGCTCCAAGGGCCCCGTCACTGCCTTTCGCCGGAGGTCTGCGTTGCGTGCCTTGTGCCATACGGCCTCTGTCGCCCGGTAGTCCGCGCGGCAACCGACAGGTCTCAGTCCTGTAGGTAGCGCGGCTCGCCGCGGATATGGCGGTCGGGCTTGCGGTGGGCCTTCAGGCAGGGCCGCCCGAAAGAGAAGGCCCCGCGCGCCGAGGCGTGCGGGGCCTTCGTGGAGGGGTCCTCCGGCAGGCCGGGGTACCTGCGGTTGGGATTGGCCGGCGGGCCGGGGAAGATGGCCTAGCCGGTGCGGACGTCGCGGTGGCGGGCCTCGACCTTGAGGGTGCGGCCGCCGAAGTCGGTGCCGTTCAGGGAAGCCAAGGCGTCCTCGGCCGCCTGGTCGTCCATGTCGATGAAGCCGAAGCCGCGGGGGCGTCCGGACTCCCTGTGGAAGATGAGGTTAACGGAGTGGACGGTGCCGAAGCGTCCGAAGAGTTCGGCTATCTCGGCCTGGGTCGCGGCGAAGGGAAGGTTCCCGATGAATAGCGTTTTCAAAACGGTGCGGTCTTTCCCCGCCGGGGCGTCTGGCGAGCCCGGGCGGAATCAGGTCATTGGGCGGGCTTGCCGCCCGGCCCAAGGTGCCGCGGGGGTATTCCCCGAAGGCGGTGGACGTGAGCACGGAAGGTGGACTGCGGCGCCGGGGGCGGACACGCCTCCGGCATGCGCCTGCTCCGCTTCAGGGGCGGGGCGGGCGCGGCGGGATCAGGTCAACTCTCCCCATGGGGGGAGGCCATGCGCCGATGAAGGCGCGCCTATAGGGAACGGGTGCCCCTGTCAGGCGCTCCGGGAGCGTTCTTGTTGTCCGGGAAGAGAAGGAAGGCTTTGGGGCCCCTTGGGGCCCCTCGTCTCAAGAGGGGGATGGGCGGGTGACAGGACCTGTCCCCGGCGGGCGAGATCCGGGCCGCCGGACGGCCTGTGAAGGCCGGGCGGGCATGGCGGGACCGGCTGCGCCGGGGTTTCGGGCCTGGGGGGCGCTTCCCGTCGTCCCGGATAGGGCCGGCGGGAAGCCCGCTTCAAGGGGGGTTCCCTTTCGTGTTCCATCAAAGCCTGGAAAGCGGATGACGCTGGAGATGTCTGAAGGGCGGGAAACGGTAAGCTGTGTCGGCGGAACTCCCCTCGCTGGAAAAGGCTTCAAGGGATCGGCAAAAGGGCAATCGTCTCGTCCGGGACGGGCCCGGACGGGGAAGGCTTCAAGGCCGTGAGGCTCAAGGCGTCCCGGGGCAACCCCGGCGACCTGCGGAAGGAAAACGGGCCCCCGCGGAGGGTTTGGCCCGTTAGTCCCTCCTGTAGCCTCCGCCGCCGCCGCCCCTGTTTCCGCGGTCCTCGCGGCTCCGGGCCTCGTTGACCCGCAGGCTGCGGCCGCCGAGTTCGGTGCCGTTCAGCGCGTCGATGGCCTTGACGGCCTCCTCGGGGTCCATCTCGACGAAGGCGAAGCCGCGGGGTCGGCCGGTCTCCTTGTCATTGATGACGTTTACGGAGTGAACCGTGCCGAAGCGGCCGAAGAGGTCGCTGATCTCGGCCTGGGTGGAGCTGAACGGCAGGTTGCCAACATAAATCGTTTTCATTGTGAACGTCTCCGTGAAGCGCCCTGGCTCCTGTCTGGAGTCTGGGTAATAAGGAAGGAAAGTGCGGGTCCGATGACCGGACCTTTAAGGCGCCCGAAAAAACAAGAAACCCCCGATCCGCTCCCGCGCCATAGGGCATGGCCTAGGCCGGGCCGGATAAAGGGCTTCCATATTTAATTTCAGGGAAAAGTTTGGTTCTGGAATGGAAGATGTCTCAAAAGGGGAAACCTTGGCAAAAAGCGGGAAAGAGCCGAGGGCGGGGAAGCGGCGCCTGCCCCGGGTTCCGGGCCCGTCTACGGGCGACCGTCGAGGGCGCCTGCGGCGCCATAAGGCCTGAGAGCGACCCCTTGGGTCGGCCGGGAGGCGCGGCGGGGGTTCGATTTGGATTATCACACCGGATAACCCAAAAAGCAAGAGAAAAAAAACCGGCGGAGCCTGGGCGCGATCGCCGGTCGCCTTTCGGGCCGATGGCTCCGGCAGACCGGAAGGCGCATGGTTGCGCGGTTTTCGGGGCACCGGACCCCTGCGGCGCCACTCAGGCGGCAGGCCGCGCCCCGGGGAGCTAAGCGCCTGAAAACACGCGAGAATACTGTTTGTTCGTTCGTTTCGGAAAAAAATCGGAAAAAAATTGCGGGCGCCCGCGCAACGGGATGCGCACGGCTCGCGAAAGCCTGCGGATTCAAGGAAGTCGAAGAGAGTCTGTGCAATCCAGTTGCAAATCCGGATGGCGTTACCGGCGTTTTACGGGCTTTTCGCGCGATGACAGCGGGAGTTGCGTGGGGCAGGCGCCCGAAAGCGGAAAAAAATTGCGAGGCGGAAAGTTTCAGGATAATTATGAAAGAAAAAAATTGCGTAATTGAAAAAAATATCGAAAGAACCTAAAAAATGTGGGTTCCGGCGTTTTCGCGTTCCCGAAAGCGAGCCGTCTGAATCGGTGGCGAGGGGAGAGATCGAGGCCGCGGAAAAGGCGGCTTCGGAAAGGCGGACACTGAAATGCGGTTGCTGAAAGGCGTTGCGGAAGTCGATCGCGGGAAGGCGATTGCGGATAGCGGCTGGGAACGCGAAAGGCGATTTCGGGAGGCGTCCGTTGAAGGGGGCGAACACGCATAGGGAACAGGCCGCGGCCCCTTGGGGATCCTGTCGCGGCCCCTTGCGCGGTCAGCCGAAAAAGCTTGCCGGCGTGAAGGGGTTGTTCATCCGGAGAATGGCGGACTCCACGAATCTCCTCAGGATCAGGACCGCGACGGGAGTCTTCCTCACGGGGAGACCAAGAGAGATGCCGTCGGGCGCCCCTTCGGGCGGGGTGCGGGGCCGCGGGACGGGCTGGCCGCCCTTCATGTCGTAGTGCCGCCGCGCGAAGGCGTTCATGGTCCAGCGGTCGAACTCCGGATGGAACTGGAGAGTCAGGACCTTCTCGGCGAAGCTCATGATCTGGCAGGGGTCGTGGGCGGAGCGGGCCAGTGTCCTCGCGCCCTTGGGGGGGTCCAGGACGGACTGGCTGTGGCTGAGGTTCCCCATGAAGCTTTGGGGAAGCCCGCGGAGGAGGGGATGGCTTTCCGCGTCCGGAAGCAGGGTCACCTCGTGGGTGCCCATCTCGAGTCCCAGCGGGTTCCAGTCCACCCGCCCGCCCAGGGCCCGGGCCACCAGCTGGTGGCCGTAACAGACGCCCAGGAGAGGCACCTCCCGCTCCGCCGTCTTCAGGAGGAAGTCCGTGAGCCTCAGGCTCCACAGGGGCCTTGCCGTCACCATGGACAGCGAGCCGGTCACGATGTAGCCGCAGTGCTCGCGCGGGTCCTTCGGGTAGCCGGGGTTGCGGGTGGCGTCCAGGATCGTGTATGACTCGGCGGGGATGGCGGCCTGCTTCACGAACATTTCGGGGAAGCTGTCCTTCAGGCCGTAGCGGCGGGGGATGTTGCCCGCCTGGAGGATCATGAGCGGGCCGGTCACGTTGCGGGCCCTCCCGCGCCGGAGGCGAAGGCCCCGGGTATCCGCACGGCGAGGCCCCTGGCGCGCAGCCGTTCCTTAATCGCCGGGAGAGGGAAGGTCCCGTAGTGGACGATGCTCGCGACGAGCGCGGCGGAGGCTCCGCCTCGGGTGAGGGCGTCGTAGAGGTGGTCGGGGTTTCCGGCGCCTCCCGAGGCGATGACGGGGATCTCCACGGCGTCCGAGATGAGCCGCGTGAGCTCCAGCTCGTAGCCGTCCAGGGTACCGTCCGCGTCGATGGAATTCAGGCAGATCTCGCCGGCACCGAGGCGCTCGGCCTCCCGCGCCCAGGCGAGGGCGTCCATACCAGTCGGGGTGCGGCCCCCGTCTATCACCACCTCGTATCCCGAGGGGCGCCCGGCGTCCGGGGCGACCTTCTTGGCGTCCATGCCAAGGACCACTGCCTGGGAGCCGAAGGCTTCCGCCCCGTCCGAGATGAGATCCGGGCGCCGCACCGCGGCGGAGTTGACGGAGATCTTCTCGGCCCCCGCCAGGAGGACGTCCCGCATGCGGCTTACGGAAGAGATGCCTCCGCCCACGCTGAAGGGAATGAAGATGGCCTCGGCCACCCGCTCCACCACCTGCAGCATGATGCCGCGGGACTCGGCGGAGGCGGTGATGTCGTAGAAGACTATCTCGTCCGCGCCGTCCAGGTAATAGCTCCTGGCCGCCTCAACAGGGTCGCCTATGTCGACGTTCCCCTTGAACTTCACGCCCTTCGTTAGCTGGCCGGCGCGGACGTCCAAGCAGACTATGATTCTCTTGCTGAGCATGCGGTTTGGCCTGCGCCGTCCCGGCGGAGGGCTCGGGCCGTCCGGCCCGAAAGGTCAGGGCCGTTTGTCCGGCCCAGGATCAGGACCGTCCGTCCGGCCAGAAAGGTCAGGGCGGTCCGGCGGCCCGAAGGAACCCGGGCCGTTCCGTAGCCCGGCGGAAGTCAGCCGGGGTTGGCCATGCGGACTGAGTAGTCGTGGAAGTTCCTGAGTAGCCTGAGCCCCGGGGGCCCGCTCTTCTCAGGGTGGAACTGGAGGGCCCAGGTACCCTCCCGGCCGAAGACCGAGGCGAACTCCTTGCCGTGGAAGGTGGCGCCCATCACGAGCTCCGGGGGAGGTGCCGGGTAATAGGAATGCACGAAATAGAACTGCTCGTCCGCGCCCACCCCCTCGAAGAGGGCCGTGGGGCGGACGGGCCTCACCGAGTTCCAGCCCATATGGGGGACCCGGATGGGCTTGCCGTCCTCATCCCTCAGTGCCGGATCGAAGCGCGGGTTGTCGCCGGGGAAGACTCCCAGGGTCCTGGTATCGTTCTCCTGGGAGTGCTCCAGCATTATCTGGCAACCCAGGCAGATCCCCAGGAAGGGTCGCCCCTGGCCTATCAGGTTCCGGATGATGCCGTCTATGCCCGTGTCCTTCAATACCGCCATGGCTTGGCCTGCGGCGCCTACCCCGGGGAAGACGATGCCCGCCGCCCCGGCCAGGGTCGGCAGATCCGCCGTGACCACGGCCTGAACGCCCAGGTGCCTCAAGGCCCGGTGAACGCTGGTCTGGTTTCCGGCGCGGTAATCTATGACGGCAAGGTACTGGCTGGAAGGCATGCTCTCGGTACCCCGTCGGACGGGGCGGCGCGACCGGGCGAAGGAGTCTTCGGAGACGCGGTCGGGAAGTGTGTGCGGGAGGTGCCGAAAGGGCCGAATGCCCCGACGACGACAGAAAGGCTCCAGGCCCGGAAACTGCAACCCCCCTTTGGCCGCGCGAACGCGACGGAGGGGGGAGAGACTTCGGCTTGACTGGCTAGCTGGATGGAGTAGTGTCGGGACGCGGCTGGCGGCAATGCCGACTGCAACAGGACCAGGACGTTGGCCGATGGGGTCCGCTGGGGCGGCAGGCGTGGGAGGGCCGCTGAATATTAACCTTTATACCAGCTATTTAGGTTCGATTCAAGGCCTTCCCCTGAACACCTGAGCCCTCAAGTCGCCTGGCACATGAGTCACCTGACCAACGAGTCACATGACCCACGAGTCTCCCGACCCACGAGTCTCCCGACCCACTGGTCACCGTGCCTTCTCGGCTCCGTGCCTTCAAGCCGCCGCCTTCGGTCGCGCGATCGGCCTCCGGTCGAAGCCCATTTCAGCCCTCCTTGCCGGGCGCGGGCCGGGGGCCCGCAGTGACGGAGTTCCTTTTCAGGCGGGTCAGGTAGATCCAGCCCCAAAGGCCAGAGCCTCCCAGCACCGCGAAGGTCTCCAGGCGGAAGAGCCCCTGGGCCAGGAGGGCCTCGGCGGGGTCGAGCCCCGCCGTCTGTCCCGCGAACACGCTCCAGGCCTCCATCACCCCAAGCCCAGCCGGGGTGAGGTTGATGAGCAAGGAATGCACCTGCCCCCCTGCCCAGAATAGGGCTTCGGCCGGGCCCAGCTCGACCCCGAAGGTCTGGAGGGCCAGGCGGTTCGAAAGGCACCACAGCGCGAAGAAGACGGCGTCCCAGAAGGCCACCTTGGCCAGAAGCCCGGGTACTTCCCGGTAGCGCCCCCAGCTCCGCCAAAGCCGCCCGAGCCTGCCGGGCGGGTTCATGGGGAGCCTGCCGGAGAAGACCAGGAGCACGAACAGGGCGAAGGTCCCGGCGAAGTAGGCTTCCAGCGCGAGCGCGGGACCGGGCGTGAGGCCTTTCGCGGCCAGGAGGCCCGCGAGCCCGGCCAGGCTCGCGGCGGCCAGGGCCAGGAGGCTAACGAGCAGGCTCTGGGACAGGAAGTCCGCGAGCGACAGGCCGTGGCGGGACTTCAGGTAATAGGCCCTCAGCGCCGCCGCCCCCTTGAAGGGCAGGAAAGTGTTGGCCGCCGAGGTGGACAGCACCAGCGCGAGGTTTTCCAGGCGGGGGATATGCAGCGAGTGCGCGAGAAGAGTGAGCCGCACCACCGCCGCGTTCGCGCAGTAGGTGAGGAGCACGCTCAGGGCCAAGAGGGCCGGTGCCTCGGGCGGCATCGGTCGCTCCAGGACGGCCCTGAAGTCATCCAGATGATCCCTAACGTATGCCACGAGGAAGAATATGAACGCGACGAGAGCGGCCGCGCCCAGGAGCTTTCTCGGCAAGCCCGCCTTGGCGGGGCTCTCGGAGTCGCCTTCAGGTGGTCTGTCTTCGCTCCGGGGCGCCGCGCCGGGACTCGGCGGTCCGGCATCGGTCGGGGCGGGGTCCTGGAGTCCGGTGCCGGTCGAGTCGTGGTCCGGGGGGCTGGCGTCAGTCGAGCCTGGGTCCGGGGTTCCGACGTCAGCCGGGTCGGAGCCCGGTGGTCCGGCATCAGCCGAGGCAAGGGACGCCGCGATGTCGCGTTCAAGGGCGGGGAGAGGCTCGGCGACAGAGCCCGGGGCCTCGGCTGTCCCCGAGTCATGGCCCTGGTCCTCGGCGTCTCTCGCTACGGGTTTCGGCGGCCCGCCGCTCCCGTCCTGGAGGCCGGTCGGACACGCTTGGATCGCGACCCGGCACGAGGGGCCGCCTGGGGGGTCGCCTTCCGTCACAGGCCCTCCGGTCAGTCCTTGAGCCAGGTGGTGTGGGGACCGTCGCTCGCGTACTCCTCCGCGACGAGGCGCAGGAGCTCCCGGGCCACGGGGCCGGGCCTGCCCGAGCCGACGGGTCGACCGTCCCACTCGGTCACGGGCATCACGTCGAAGGAGGTGGTGGTCAGAAACGCCTCTCCCATGACGTCCCAGAGCCTGTCGCGGTGGATGTCCTCGTTCAGGACGGTCTTCAGGGTCCCGGCGCGGACGAGCCCGCCCGCCAGGTCCATCACCCGGGAGAGCGTGACCCCCCTCAAGATGCGGTTCCAGGTGGGGGCCAGGAGCTCGCCGGACTTGGTGACCACGGCGATGTTCTCCGTGGGGCACTCGGTCAGGAAGCCCTCCGAGTCGAAGCTCACGGCGTAGTCCGCGCCGAAGTCCTTGGCGAACTTCTTGACCAGCACGTTGTGGAGGTAGTCGCAGCTCTTGATGCCCGCGAACTCCGACTTGGCGGGGAAGGGCGCGGTGCGGATCGAGACGCCCCGCTCGTAGGCGTCGGGGGCGGGGCGGCCGAGCCTCAAGGTCACCATGTAGTATTCCGGTCCGGTGGAGTCGTAGGGATTCACCGTGAAGCTTCCGGGCCCCCGGGAGACGCAGATCCGGCATGTGAAGTCGTCAATGCCCCCCAGGTGCCAGGCCGCCTTCAGGAGAGGCAGGGTGTCGCCGAAGTCATGGGGGAGCGCGATCGAGAGCGCGGCGGCGGAGTTCCTCAGGCGCTCCAGGTGCTCTTCCAGGCAGTAGGCCCTGCCGCCCACGATCTTGAAGGACTCGAAGACCCCGTCCCCCCTGTGGGCCATGTGGTCGTCCGGGGGCAGGGCCCAGAGCTCGGGGGTAGTAGAGAAGGCCTGCCATACGGAGGAGTACATGACGAGGTAGTTGCGGTGGTGGTCCCGCCTCCAGGCTCGGGAGCTCTGGGCGAAAGTCTCGGGCGTCAGGACCGGTCTCGGTAGGGTCATGGGGGATAGGCACCTGTAGAGTGGAGGCGGAGGTACAGCGCCGCCGGTCGGAACGGGGGGATCGGCCCGCCGAAGGGGGGAGAGGATTTCGAAAAAAAGGTCCGGAGTTAGATCCGGTCTGATGCCCGGGAGCTTCGAGGTGGTCCGGAACGGTGAGCAGGGGAGTCGCGGCCCGGGAGTCGCTGAGGGCCCGGTACTGCGGATCCGTAAACCGTGCGGCACGGTAGCCGCAGGGCGGCCCAATACGGCGGCATTTTACTACTAATTTCTGGAAAAGGGCGCCATTCCTTTTGGGCGGGCTTTGCCCGACAAGAGCCCCGCCCCTGCCAGCCGGTTGGGCCTTGCGTCTTGAGCTGCCCTGCCCGCAACGAGTACAAGCCCTGCCTGCGGGTTGTCCTGAGCTCTGGCAGTGGCGGTCCGAGCCTTGCCAGCGGGTTGTCCCGAGCCCCGCCCGTGGCGGTCCGAGCCCTGTCTGCGGGTTGTCCCGAGCCTCTCGCGTGGCGCTCCGAGCCGTGCCAGCGGGTTGTCCCGCGCCCCGCCCGTGGCGGTCCGAGTCCTGTCTGCGGGTCATCCCGAGCCCCGCCCGTAGCGGTCCGAGTCCTGTCTGCGGGTCGTCCCGAGCCCCGCCCGTGGCGGTCCGGACCCTGCTCGCGGGTTGTCTTGAACCCTGCCTGTGGAGGTCCGAGTCCTGTCTGCTGGTTGTCCCGAGCGCCGCCCGTGGCTGTTCGAGCCTTTCCGACGGGTTGTTCCGAGCCCTGCTGGGGTGATCCGAGCCTTGCCAGCGGGTTGTCCCGAACCCCGCCCGTAGCGGTCCGAGCCCTATCCGCAGGTTGTTCCTGGCCCCGCCAGGTGCAGTCCGAGCCCTGCCCGGAGGCCGTCCAGAGCCCATCCAGCGGGTAGTCCTGAGTCTTGCTCCCGTTTCGGCTTGGGCCGAAGTCGCGTTCAGGCGATCCCCTGAAGGTCCCGGATGGCTTTGGGCCTGTCGGGGTTGTTGAAGAGGAAGGACCCGGAGACCAGCACGTCGGCCCCGGCCGCCCTGAGTTCCGCGGCGTTGTTGCCGGTCACGCCCCCGTCCACCTCGATGAGGATCGGGGCGCCCTTACCCTTAATGATGCTTGAGACCTGCCGGACCCTCTCCGCAGTCTCAGGGATGTAGGGCTGGCCTGAAAAGCCTGGGTTCACGCCCATGACGATCACGAGATCCAGAAGCCCCAGTACCGGCTCCAGAAACGAGAGCGGGGTGCCGGGGTTCAGGGCCAGGCCGGCCTTGGCGCCCTTCTCCCGGACGGCCGCGAGCGCCTTGTGGATATGCGCCGTCGCCTCGGCGTGGACGGAAACATAGTGGGCGCCTTCGGCGGCGAAGACGGGGCCCCAGTAAAGGGGGTCGGCCACCATCAGGTGGGCGTCCAGGGGCACGGGAACGGCCTTTTTGGCGGCCTTCACGATCCACGGCCCGAAGGTGATGTTGGGCACGAAGTTACCGTCCATGACGTCCAGGTGGAGCCAGCCGGCCCCCGCGGCGGCAACGTCCGCGGCCTCCTCGCCTAGGCGGCCGGGGTCGGCGGACAGGACGGATGGGGCGATGATGGTCATTGGGCACCTCGTCAAGCAACCCCGGCCTCAAGGCGCGGGGCTTCATGATCAGGCCGGCGGGGGTTTCCGCGTTAGGGACGGGATTGCGGGCCCTCCAGATCTGGCGGCATATTCCGGAGCTCGGGCATATCGGCCGGAAGCGGCATGAGGGACACGGGGACCTTCCGCGCGGCATCGCGGGCCGTCCGGGAGCCGAGGTCAGGGAGCATGACCCGGGCGCCATGACGCGCCGCTCGGCGCGGCCTGGTTCCGGCGCCGGACTTCCCTCGGCCGCCGGGGGAACGGCCAGGATAGCGGGCTTCGTCGAAGGCTGGCTGCAGGCTCGAATGCCGCCTGCCCTGTCAGGGGGATAGCTCCAGCCTTAGACTCTCAGGTGAGTTTCATGCCCCACATCTACCACAAGCCGTAGAAATAGACAAGGAGGACGCGATTCCTTCCAGCTGCTGGCGGCCAGGTGGTCTTAGCACCGGACAGGTGAAGCCGGATGCGGCCCTCCCCCCTGAATGTGGCCATGGACCTGCGGCGCCGCGGCTTCCGAAGCGGGCCGGATCAAATGACTTCGGGTTGCCCGAAGGAGGGGAGATGCCCTCAGGCCGGTACGGGCCTCGGTCGGCCCGCGCGGGCCGGCGGAACCCCGGATCCCGCCTGGCTGCTTGAGAATCGGCCCGGTTGCGGTTAAGATCTCCGCATGAGGATACCGCCCGTGAAAATCCCCTTCGGCGATGAGGACATCGAGAGGCTCGCCCTGAAGTTCAAGGAGGTCCTCCGCTCCGGCTACATCGCCATGGGACCCAACTGCGCGGCATTCGAGACGGAGTTCGCCGCCTGGCTGGGCGTCCCTCACGCCGTGGGCACGGGGAGCGGCACCCAGGCACTGGAGCTCGTCTGCCGGGCCCTGGATCTCTCCGGGGCGTCGGTCGCCGTGCCAGCCTGCACTTTCATGGCGACCGCCTTCGCGCCGCTGGCCGCGGGGGCCAGGATAATCCTGGTCGACTGCGACCCGCTCACCCTTCAGATGGATCCCGAAGACCTGGAGCGCAAGCTGAGGCCGGACACCCGGGCCGTGATCCTGGTGCATCTGGGCGGCTTCATCGCGGAGGGCTGGGAGAGGATCAGGGACGCCGCCCGCGCATCCGGGGCGATCCTCATCGAGGACGCGGCCCACGCCCACGGCTCGGAGGCAGGGGGCCAGCTCGCGGGAACCCTGGGGGACGCCGCGGCCTTCTCGTTTTTCGCGACCAAGGTCCTGCCCACCGGAGAGGGCGGCATGGCCGTGACAGCGGACGGGGAGCTGGCGGAGCGCATGCTTTCCTTGCGCCAGCACGGCCAGCGGAGGCCCGGCTCCAACGTTCACGAGGGTTTCGGGCTGAATTTCCGACCCTCAGAGATTCATGCGCTTCTCGGCCTGGACGTGCTTGCCCGGGCGGAGGCGATCCTGGAGGCAAGGCGCTCGGTCGCCAGGGAGTACGACCGCCTGCTCTCGGGCGGGCCCTTTTCAGCGGTGCCGTGTCCTCCGGGGCAGAGGCCCTCCTATTACAAGTACATCGTTTTTCTGCCCCCGGGGGTGCCCAGGGGGCCCTTCAAGGAACGCCTGGCAGAAAAGAGCGGCTTCGGGCTCGCAGGCGAGGTCTACGCCCTTCCGCTCTCTGGCCAGCCCTTCTGGCGCGGCAACCCCGAATACCTGGCGCGCCCCCTGGAGACGCTCCCGGGCGCCGAGGAGGGCTGCTCGCGCCACGTCTGCCTCCCCGTCTGGCCGGGCATAGACCCCAAGGATCAGGCCCTCCTGGTCGAGGCCATGACCGATGTGGCCAGGGAGATGTCGGACCGATCATCCTGAAGGCCATAACTGTAGGCCATAAGGGCGGCTTCCGCGGGCCGATGACAGCCGGCCGACCATCGCCTGAGTTGCCGTTGCCTGATACCCGCCGCCCGCTGTGCCGATGCCGCGCCCGGATGCATCGGCCTCTCACCCGCGCTCAACGGCGCCTGCCCTTGGTACTCTCCGCTTCCCCGCTCCTTGCCCGGCAGGAGTCGGCCCTCAAAAACTGCCCTGCGCCTGGCTGCGCCCCGGCTCTTGCCGTAACTGTCCGCGTCGCGCGGACACGAACGTGACCGGCAGGCCCTGCCGCAATGCAGGCTCGATCACCCGCCCGGCCTGCCGTACCGCAAGCCCGATCGTTCCGCGGGCCCTACGGCCCCTCTTCCCCGTTCGTTCCGCAGGCCAGACGGACGCGGGATCGATGGTTTCGGCAAACGTAGCTCCGGCGTCCCTTCGCGATACGCGACATACGTCCTCGATGCCCGGCGGCAGACCCGCCGCCAGGCTTTTAACGCGCGGCGGCCAGGCCGCGCGGCTCGGCGCCTCTGTCAAGGTGCCTAGACCTTTGCCCGAAAGGGCGCTTCAACCCTTGCCCGACAGGGCACTTCAACCCCTTCCCGGCAGGGCGCTTCAACACCTGCCCGGTAGGGCTCAACACAGTGGGAGAACATAATGGCAAACGTAGTGACCGTCTTGGGAAGCCCCCGCCAGGAGTCCGACTCCACCCGGCTCGCAGATGCCGTGGCGGCATCCTTGACCGGCGGGGCCGGCGCCTCCGCGAGGCATGTCCTGAACAACCTCAAGAACGTGAGGGGGTGCCAGGCCTGCCAGAGTTGCAAGGGCAAGACCGAGGCCTGCGTCGTCAAGGACGATCTGGCGCCCGTGCTCACCACCGCCGCGGCGTCCGACTTCCTGATAATCGCGTCCCCCATCTACATTGGCGAGATAACCGCCCAGCTCAAGTCCTTTATCGACAGGACCTACTCCTGGTTCCTGCCAGACTTCCACACCAATCCCCAGCCGGGCAGGCTCAAGGGCAAGAAGGCGCTTCTGATCTTCACCCAGGGAAACCCCGATCCGGCCGCGTACTCTCGGGTCTTCGAGGCCTACAGGGACTACTTCGAGCGCCAGGGCTTCAAGGCGGCCTACAAGTGCGTGACGGTCCCCTACGACCCCGCACAGCACGGCAAGGCCATAGAGGCCGCTGAGGCCGAACTCAAGGATCTGGCCGCCGGACTTTAGCGCCCTCGTGGCGCCCCGGGTTCCCCGAAGCGGCCCGCGTCCGGACCTCTTCGGGGGCCGCCGGGGCACCGACTCTTAAGGTCCGCCCGGACGTCAGCTGGCCGCCCGGACATCCGTATGTGCCCAGAAGTCCGTAGCCAGCCCGGACATCCGTTGCCGCCCGGCAGTCCGCGGCCCGCTCGGACATCCGCCGAGGGCCGCATTGACGTCTGCGGCCCGCTTGAACATCCGAAGAACGCGCGAGCGTCTGCAGACTGCACGGGTATCCGTAGGGTGCATGGGCGGGCGGCGATTCCGCCGCCCGTTCCGGCCCTTGAAAAAACCCCTCAGCGGGACTAACTTAGCCTAACCCGAGACGGGCGCGGACGTGGTTTCCCCGTGGTCGTGTCCGGAAGGTCGCGAGGTCACATGGATTTTTCAAGGGAGCTCTCAGCCGCCGAAGCCGAACTGGACGCCTGCGCCAAGCTGCTGGACGGCCTGCCCGCTTCCCGGGGCAGGGCCAGAGCCAGGCGAGGCGAGGAGCAGGCGCTTTCGCGTCTGCGAGCGGCCGATGCCCGGCTTGGTGCCCTCACGCTATCGGGCGGGGACGCGGACCGCCACGGCGCGGCGCTCGCCCGCGCAGTCTCCCTGGCCTCGCGGCTGGGCGAGCTGGATCTTGTCCGCGCAAACGCCGAACGGATCATGGCGCTGCCCCCCGCGGGCCGCAACACTTTAAGGAAGCTTGAGGCGGGCACGACGCTCATGTGCGACTGCGCGATGTGCTGCGACTACCCATCCGCGCTCGCGACACTGATGGATTTGAGGAAATACGCCACCGGCAAGGCCGGCGTAGGCCGTTGGCTCGCGGCGGCGGCGAAGCTCGCGGGCGCGCTGGCGGACTGCGGACGCTCCGAGGAGGCGCTGGACATCTACTCGGACATGAGGCCCTTCCAACGTTGGGAGGCGAGCAGGCAGGCCAGGGCGGAGGCGGCGTCCAAGATCGTCGCGGGGCTCAAGCTCGCGGGGGATCTGGAGAAGGCCTTCGCGGTGTTCAGGGAGATGGCGTCCTACTCCACTGACGCTGAGGCCTTCCTGCTCTACATGCGGGCGGGCCTCTCGCTTCTGTTGCCCCTCTCCCGGAGCCCCGAGCAGGGCCGCTACGCGTTTCTGGCCCGGGCCCTTTCCGACCCCTCCGAAAGCCCCGAGGCCTCGAGAGTGCGCGGCGAGGCGGCGCTGGCCTACGTGGAGGAACTGGCGCAGGCCGGGGTAATGGACGAGGCGAGGGCCGTGCTGGACGCGTTCTGCGAGTTCTCGGGGGCCCAGTTGGTGGCGGTCCACCGCGCCAGGGCCGCCGCGGCGGTGGCCTGCGCCTATATGGAGGACTCGCGCCTGGACGAGGCACGTCTGCTTTTGGAGAGCCTCACCTTCGCGCCCGCCAAGGCGCCGTCCGCAGATGACCGCCTCGTCGCGGCAGGCGGAAAGGCCGGCTCCCCTGCCGTCCAGGCCGGCTCCCCTGCCGTCCAGGCCGACTCCACGATCGGCAAGGCCGGCTCCCCTGCCTGCCATACCGACGCTGCAACCGACCAGGCCGACCTGGCCTCGTCCTGCTATAGGGCGTTGTTTGATGCGACCATGCGGCTGACAGGCGAGTACGTCGACTGCATGATGATCTCTGACGCCAGGACGTTTTGCCGCCTCATGGCGGACGCGGCCCCCGACGAACGGGACGCCCTGGCCTTTGCGGAGGCGGCCCTCGCGTCAGTGGAGGACTGCTGCCGGAAAGGTTTCGTCTTGGAGGCGCTTAGCCTCTATCGCGCGTTTCTGCCACACCGCGGTCCCGAGCCCGTGATGTATCTTGCCTGCCGCATGGGGAGCGCGGCTATCCGTGCGCTGTGCGGGATGGCTTTCACCGACGAGGCGGTGGAGGCGTTATCCACCCTGCCCGGAGCGCGCCGTCCGGGCGACCGGATCTACTACGAGCGGCTTCAGGCGGAGACGGACACCTTCAACGCGCTCTTGAGTTCGGGGCTCTACGGGAAGGCCGGACGGCTCTACCGCAGGCGCGCGGACTACCGCGGCCCGGAGAAGGCGGCCCTGAAGTGGCTCAAGGCGGCCGAACGGCTGGTGGAAAGCTATGCGGAGGAAGGTGCGCTCGCAAAGGCCCGGAGCGTTTTCGAGCACGCCCGCCGCGAGGCCCCCAAGGGAGGGAAATTCGCCCTGAGGTTCTTCGCGATGGCCCAGGAGCTCATATCGGGCTATTGCGAGAACGGCGATCTGAAAAACGCGCGGGGGCTCTTCGACGGGCTTCCGGGCACGGGGAACTCGACCAGGCTGGAAGAGGAGAAGTCGGAGATTTCGTTTTTCCTCACCACCTACTACTGCCGCAAGGGGGAGCTCCAGGACGCGCTGGCCTTCTTCAGGAGCCTCCCCGAGGAGAGCGCCACGGGACGGCTCCCGTTCCTCAAGGCCCGCGCCGCGGCATGGCTCATCGCCGACCTTTCGGGCCGGGGCCTGGTCGAGGAGGCTGCCAGCGTCTATGAGTCGCTGGTCGGCATGGGCCCCGCGGACGGGCTCGAACTCGTCCGCGCCAAGTCGGCGATAAGGCTCGTGTCCGCCTTCACCCAGTCCGAGAACACCGACCGTGCCCTGGAGCTTTTGAAGACCATCCCCGGCTTCTGCGATCCCAAGCGCGTCGGCCGCCAGCTGAGCGGGGCCGTGATGGCGCTTTCGCTGTCTCTGGCCAAGAAAAACGAGGTTGACAAGGCCAACGACCTGAGGTCATTCACCACAAATTTCCTGTGAGCGGGACGCGCCGCGGCGTGAGAGGACCGGCGGGCGCGACCTGACGACGCGTCCTTGCGGAGTAACGGATTAGCGTGCGGTCGATCGCCCGACAGGGGTCGATGTCTCGCAGCGGGCGTCCGGCATGCGATGACCGTTGGTTCCGGCACTCCTGCACTCCGGCGTTTTGAGGCTGTCATCGACGGTCCACCACACGCATCGCCTTGACTCCAAGGCGTGCGCTCTCCAAGAACGCCTTACTGCCTTGTTGCTTATCTCCATTCTAGTCGAATTCATCAAACGGCCTGAAGTGCCCCGGTCTTCCGCATACAACCTTCGTGTACTCGATGCTTTTCCTGTTGTCCTGGACTCCAGAGGATTTTTTTTCCAGACGAAAGAGGTTTTATTTCGACTACAGGCAAATATCGAATCAGACTCTCATAAATTCGTGCCCGGTCGTACCAGGTCTAGATGTTGTTGCGCCGTTATCGATCGTTTCCTGGAAGGCATACGACGGAATCGCGATAATTCGGTGCGGCGCCATTGGAGATCGCACCCTTTACTTCGGTCTCGGGGAGGTGTTGGAGAGGTCAAAATGTACCCGTTATAGATGAGACGTCGCGTAGCCATCCTGTTTCCGTCGCCATCGACCCGTCCTGATCTCCATCATGAATCCTTTCGGGATTTCTTCACATCAAGGTTGGCGCTGCCAGTCGTGAAAATCTGGATTTATCGTGGATTTTTCCGCTTCCACCATATCTTATGGAATTTGTTGCCGATAAACCGATCGCACTAACTCTCGCTCTGGTCGGCATATTCCCGAACTGACTAAGCGGGAGGAGAGAGCTGGGTCCTTGAGGGGTGCCTACGGGACTCAGTGAGTCTCAGGGAGACTCCTCAAAGAGAGATGTTTTGAATTAATTTGCCTAATGCTTGACAAATGGAATCACAAGATGGTAAATATTATCCTATAGGGGATTAAAGTCTTTTCTTGACTCCTAAAGCTGTTATATGTAACCTTCTGCCTAATCGTGGCCTCTTTTCTTAACCCCTTCGCCGCACGAAGGTATTGCCTAAGTGACCGATGGTTATGTTGCTATTTGCTGGGGATAGCTGAACGGTTATGGCAAATCTGACGTGATGAAACTTCCGTAGTATTTTTCCGCAATGCGACATTTCGTCAGCATTGTCGCGATTATGCAGCGTAGAGTTTGAGAGTCTACAGTCGTTTTGGAATGAATATAGGGATTTTATCTGCATTGCTGAGGTATAATTTGGGCACTGTAGCAATTTTTTCTTGCCAAGAATGATTTGTTTTACGAATTGCTTTCAACCTCTCCGTAATATGATGGCGGATTTACAGACTCGATGCGGTCAATGCCGATGGAGCTTGAAGAGAGATGGCAAACCCACCTGATAATGATTTGCAAGGCGCGGATTCCCATGGCAAGGGGTCGCAGGACTATGAACTTCATGGTCAGGGATTGGTCCAAAGCTCATCCTTGATTGATTTCATCGAACTAAATTCTCCTGTCATCGATAAGACTACTATCATTATGAGGCTTTTGAGAGAACACAGGGGTTCATATCTCTTGTGCAGACCTAGGAGATTCGGCAAGACTCTGCTTCTCGACATGATAGAGAACATCTATAAAGGAAAGCGTCATCTGTTCAACAATCTGGCTATCGGTCAAGATGATGCCAAATACGACTGGAAAGTCTTTCCGGTAATCAGACTCGATATGAGCGCCACGCATTCATCTGCGGATACGCTTAGCCAAGATCTGATAGGTCGGCTGTCAGACATAGCCGACCGTCATAAAGTTAAAATTGAAACCACTAACGAAACGCGCGCCTTAACGACCCTGATAATAAGGGTTTCAGACAGGCATATTGCAGAAGCTAAGGAGAACAATATCAAAATCGATGAGGATGATCCGAGAAATGTTGTATTGCTTATTGATGAATATGACTTCTCGTTACAGGCGAATTTCCTTGACTTTGATAAGACAAGAGAGCTCAAGCTCCTTCTTCGCGTTTTTTTTGCGGCTATTAAGAGCCTCCAAAACCGTATTCGTTTTTGTTTGATAACAGGCATATCGAAATTTGACGAGATATCGCTATCTTCCGGCATGAATAATGTTACGGATATCTCTTATGACCCGCGCTACTCCCAAATCTGCGGATTCACGATTGATGAAATAAGAACGACATTTAAAGACTCTCTGGAGTCAACGCTTAAAGCGATGAAATCTAGAGGCGATATGGCTGCCGATGCGACTTTTGACCATCTTGTGGACGAATTCGGGAGATGGTACGATGGGTATTCTTGGGATGGATTGAAAAAGGTATTGAATCCGAGGTCAGTGATGGATTGCCTGAATCGGGGAAAATTTTTCGAATACTGGGTGAGCACAGGCCCTTCATTGATGTTCGACCAACTTGGACTAACGCCGGAAAACTATTTCAGGATTTTCTTAGATGATCTAACGATAGAACAGAATGTGTCAATTGCGGAATCGCACAGTATTTACAATGATAATGCAGTAATGCTTATGGCTGGCTATCTGACCGTGGATTCAGTCGATAATTCCGGAGCTTCAATTTTTTACCGCCTTAGAATTCCGAATTATGAGATTAAAAGGGTCATACGAAACGCTATCTTGGCCAGAAGAACAACGCCTCGCGGTATTGATAATTCTGAAGGTCTGCAAAACCCTAAGTACAAGACATTTTATGACGCATTTTGTAACAGAAACGAACAAGTATGCGAAAAGCTGTTTTCATCATTTATTGCATCGGCATCATATGAATACAATCTTGCCAGTGAGTATTTTTTCACATTCCTCTTGTCCCTATGCTTGGATATCGGCAAGCACAAGACAGGCCTCGAGGTGCATACGACAAAAGGCAGGACCGATGTCGAGCTCTTGACGCCTGCCGGAGAATGGATGATCATAGAAGTCAAACATGATAGGCCATCCAAACCCGTCAAGTCCGCCATTTCCACCTTAAGTCAAGATGCCGAACAGCCGGAATCCCCCATCGCCCCAAATCCTTTGACTGACGTCGAAACCGTGTCTCCCAAAGGATCTCGTCCAGATTCAATTCATGTTGGCGCTTCCTCGGCAAGCTCAGATGATTCCCTTGTCCTCGTCGTAGGCGCGGTGCCGGAAGTCGCTTCCAAAAGTCTGGAAAAAAATGTCTTGGCGGCATTCGAACAGATAGTCAACAAGGTTTACACCTTGCCGTTCCTCGGAAGAGACGCGAGGGTATGGGCAGTCGCAATCGCTATTTATGATTCAACTTTTGTGAGGATCCGTTTCAAGCAAGCGGTGTGGAAGGACGATGCCCATAAGGGCGTTGAGATCCCACCGTTATATCCATAGTGTATAACTAAAAAGATTAGCTCAGATATTTTGAGAAATCGATAATTTTTGCTGGAATCGTAATATGACAGTGCGGTAGCTCAGGACTGATTGCGCCACCAGTCTTAGCCTCACTGAGGCATGGGGCGAGGAAATACGAATCCGTCATCGGCCCCTCAACTGCCAGGGAATCCTGATGGGGCTACAGTTTCCCTATCCTGATTTTCATCAAGAATCCCAGGCTTTCATATTGACCTGGCGTCATCCATACGATTAAGGTGGGTATTGCCTATCGAATGTTTGCCTTAAGGCCGTGTTGTTCTGGCGGGCCGTATCCCGTGAGCGCCGCTTCTGGGTACCGGTATCCCCAACATGTCCAACATACCAGACATACAAGATAATCGGGTGCCTGGCCAAAGGAGCCTGAAGCCGTTCCCGGATAAACATTTTATCGTCTGAGGGGTACTCGGTTTCCACGAGGCTCGCGCAAGGTTAGGCACCTGGATGTCCTTGGCAGCGCCAGATTGAAGCCTGAAAGCTCTCGCGAGAGGGAATGGTCCGGTGAATTTTGATCGTCAGATCCGGCAGATACCAGGGAACCGTTTGATGTTTCTCCGAGGTTCCGGAAGGGTGCCGGCCCTGCTATTGTCTGTAGAATCGGCAACGCATGTCGTTCTCGAACAGGAATTTTTCCGCGCTTACCGAGCCCAACATGTACGCGTGACAAACGTGCCTCCAGTCACCGGAGATGTTGAAGGCGGAGATGTCGTTTGCGATCTGCTGACGTATGGCGTATTCCTTCATCACCGCATCGCGATAGTTGTCGCGCATGGCGGCTTCCCGGCCCTCGATGTAGCCGGAGAAGATGTCGCCGGGTATGACGGGAAAGAAGGCCTGAGCCGGGGCAACGGTCCAGAGCGCGGCCAGGGTCGTCAGGGCCAGGGCAGAGGCAACGGCTAAAAGTATCCGTGGCATGTTTTCCTCCGTATCCGGTCCTTCGGCGGCGGAGCGCAGGTCAGATACCCACTAGCTTTCCATTGCTGAAGACCAGGGACAGGGTCTGGCGGTTGCTCGGGGCGTACTTGAAGTGTTTTTCCCCTTCGGGTGTCTTGAAGGTGATCAGGTAGACGGTCTCGGTAGTGCCGGGGTAATAGAGCCAGAGCTCATGGTCGCCGGCACCGACCTCCACTGCACCGGGAGCCCCGATGGCGGACATCACCTCGTCCTGGGTGGTGGAACCGATGATGAACTCGCCGTACTTCTCTGGGAGGTGATAAGCTTCGATGATGATGGGCCTCTGAGGGGCAGCTCCCTTGAATAGGCATCCAGGCAGGGCCGCGAGTGCGAGTGCTAAAGCAAGCGCCGTGAGCGTAGTGACTTTCAAGGCGGACCTCCCGATTCCTTGTCCCGAAGGACCGTTCAGGCGGCTTGGCGGGGATGCCGCTTAATGATATGGCGGCTTTTATCCTAGATTGACTTTAATTCTTGAGGGGAATTATGCCATTATTATGACAGCATTTCAAGACATAAATGGTGCCAACTTAACATGTCGATCCACGATTATAGAATACATGATGAAGAGTAGAAAAGAGCGATGGTTGATGAATAGGTCCAGTTTTATCAATCAATCACCAATAATTGGTATATTATGATTTTTCGTCAGGCCAACTGTGTTCAAAGACAGGTTAGTGCCTCAGCGGGAAAGCCCTTTCTGAATTTTGTCCGCACTGTCACCTCGCTCGTCTCGCGTTCTGGCGAACTGAACACTCCAAATGAATTATCCTGGCCCAGGTCCACAAATTTTCGCCGTGACCATCACCACCCCGCAGGGTGAGGTACTCGGGGATGGAGACGGACACCATGCCGAGGTATCTCGAGAGGTCTTAAGGAGTCGGGAAGCGGAGTTGTTTGTGTATCCGGGTTTTGTTTTCACGTTGTCGGTGCCTGAATGTTTAGGGGCGATACGTTGGCAGTGCCGCTCAGTGAGTTCCGTACGACCGACAGAGAGGCTAGGGAGTATGGACTCCTCCGGCGTCATATCTCGGTAAGAGAAGAGGGTTCCCGGAGGTGAACTCCTCTTAGCACTGATGAGGCATTGACAATGGTTTTTAGCATTGTCGGCGTTGCGTGACCTTCGCAAGGGAGTTAATTGTTGGACAATAGAATAGAGACAACCAGGTTGTCGGCCCGGAGTGCCTGGTTGCCCTACTCCCACGAGGCCTGCGCGTATCTCGATAAGGAGCCCAGACTCAGTCGCGGGGTGCTCATCCCGGAGGACATAGGCCAGTACGCCATGGTGATGCACGGCATCATGACCGGGGATTTTACCAACCTTTCCGTTTCCCCTGTGGTCGAACACGGCGAGCCGGGGTTCTACGTGACCCTGAACTCGCACGAGCGAGCCCCCTGAGGGGTGGCCGAGGTGACGTGCCTCGAGCGCAGGGGGAGGAGGCTTGTCAGAAGACCTGTGGCCGAACGCGTCATCCTGACGGCTGACCTCATGCGGTCCCTGCGTGCCCGCCTGGATTTCCCGACCCCTTCCCTTCATAACCCTTCTTCGCGGGACGCCGATCCGTGACGCAGGCCGATCCGCGACGCGATGATCCGGTCGTCCAATGTACCTTCGGAGCCATAGAAGCGGTAAGGGATAATATTTACGGGTCCGCATTGACAGGAGGCTTGAGAATCTGCCCCTGAACCTGTCGGACCATTGCCGTGTCCTCGCCGGTCCATTGCTGAAACACGAGATGCCTGGCGGCTTGCATGAAACATCAGCGGGAATCTTATCGAGCCTCAGAAAATTCCATCGGACGAGATGGATCCCCCTTTACGCGGCAATAAAACCTGGCGGACAATAGCTCGCCGAAACCGTTGAGACGGGCCATGACGGGAATCGGCGCGGGGAGGCTCCCTGATTTCAAGGGGGTACAGGATTTTCCGGCGGAAGGTGTGGAATATATCATCACCGGCGGCGATGGTCTGCCTGCGGGAACGTGCCTCGTGTGGTCCCGTTCAATCGTAACGGACACAAAGAATGCGGAGCCGGGCTGGGGAGGTTCGCCCGCGCTTCTTTCGTCTTGCCCTCGACCAGGCAGGTCGATTTGAGCGGCGCGATGAGGCGCCCCCTGGCCTGGACGGGACCATCGGTGAGAAGTGAAGATCCGAGGGCAAAACCTCGGGTCGTCCCGGGCCATGCCCCCTGGCTGGAAAGGGAGGCGGCAGGATCCCGGCACCGGGATGTCCAGCCCGGTATCCGGGACCGGTCGCTAGAGATCCGCCGACATCGCGTGGGGCGGCAGGACGAAGCCCTTGTCCTGCACCTCGCGCCAGGAGATGAGGCTCGATCCATGGATCTCGGATTGGGGGATGGTGACCGAGTGGATGCTCGCGTCCGGGGCCGCGGCAGAGATCGTGATGCCCGAGGCGGAGCTGATTATGAAAGCCTCGGACGGGTTGCCCTCCCCCACGTCCAACGCGCCCGCCACCTGGCCCGGCATAAGGTCTGCGGCGGGGGTTGAGGAGCTGGGGTGGTAGGCGTCGTGCATCGAGGGCTCGGGGAGGCCCGTGAAGGTGTCTACCATGTACAGGTAGCCGTAGCCCGCGGCGCCGCACTCCTGGGCCTTGGGCTCGAAGGAAGTGAACGCCGCGAGCGACTTGCCGGGGCCCAGGGCCGCGAGCTTGGGCTGGGTGAGCACCATCTCGTAGGCGTGGGGCTCCCCGGGCCTGAAGACGGAGCCCATGTCGAGGCGTCTCCGGTAGCCTGCGGAGTCGGGCGAGGCGATGACGTTCGCGAGCTCGCGGTACGTGGTCACGCCGTTGGCGGCGGCCAGGCTCTGGGTCGGGACGTCGGTCACGGCGCCGCTCCGGAAGACCCGCACGCCGGAGACGTTAACGAGGCTCGCGGCGTCCTGGGTCCTGTCGCGGAAGGTCAGGTTGCCCGAGGCGTTCAGCTCCTCCTTGATGCCGACGAGGTACTGCGAGTGGTTCTCCGCGCAGTCGGCCGTGGCGTGCCCAGCGCACGGGGTGACGTCGGACATGGACCAGAGCCTGCCCGTGCCGAACAGCACCCAGAGGTTGCCGCGGGAGTCGTAGGCGGAGTTGACCGCCCCGGTCACGGGCCGGTCGACGGAGAACAGGCGCCTGAGCCGCCAGCCCTCGGGCGGGAGAGCCTCGCCGTTGTGGTCCACCGTCTGGAGGCGGTAGACGGCGCCGGTGTCCTTGCCGGTCCCGCGGTCCCGGGTGACCGTGAGCCCGTAGTACAGCGCGTGGTTGGTCCAGGGCGTCCCGCGCCGCACGGCGGCGGGTAGGAAGGGGTTGTTGAAGAAGCTCGCTGGTTCCGGGACCGTGAGGTAGCCCCGGACCGTCCCTGCCGCGGCTATCTCGCGGCCCGTGTCCATGTCCAGGACGATGAGCCTGGCGTTCTGCGAGCTCGCCCCCGCGTACGGGGGGACCTGGCCCAGGCTCACGGAGGGGGGGGAGCCGGGCATCGAGGGTACCGGAAGGTCCGTCACGGGCCCGGACGGGAGCACGGCGTACCACTTGCCATCCGCGCTCATGACCGTCGGCATGCCCACCGTGAGCCCGGCCTCCAGGCTTGAGTAACGCCAGAGGAGTTCAGGCTCGCGTTCCGGGTCGGTCACGTCCAGGGCGAAGACTTCCGACAGGAAATGCTCCGCCCCCAAGGCATCGGGGTCGGGGGCCGTGATCGGACGGCCGCCCAGCCTCAGGCCCCCTATGAGCACGGTGCGCCATTCCCCGCGCACCTTGGCGTCCACCACCAGGGGCTTGAGGTCCGCGTAGTAGGCGTGGCGGTAGTCGGGGTCTGCCAGGAACTGCAGGTGCGGGAGAAGCGAGGTCGGCACGTAGGCCCAGATCTCGGCCCCCAGCTCGTGGGCGGTCTCCCCGGAGCGGCTTTTGGAATACGAGACGCCCCCGTCCATCATGGTCGAGGGGAAGCCGATGTTCACGGCGTGGAGCATGCCGTCGTTGGCGCCGAAGTAGGCCATGAGGCGCCTGGCGCCGAACTCGGATCGGAAGGCGCGGAAGCTCTGGTCCCCGTAGAGGAGATCGAAGCCCGAGGACGGGGGCCCGGCGAGGATGGGCTTGGAATTGAGCACGTCCCCCAGCCTGAGCGTCACCGGGGTCACGTCGTCGGTCCAGGGGTCGCCGATGGTGCGGTTCCTCAGGCCCGGCGAGTCCGCCCCGAGGACCCACTCGACCAGCCTTTTTGCCGCGGCCCCCCTGTCGGCGTCCAGGGCCGGGTCGATCAGGCGGTAGTTGGAGTGGAGCGTGAACGCGGCGATGGCGTCCATGGCCCGGGTGTCCGCGGACTCGAAGATGTTGCGGCGGACCGCGTAACCGCCCGGGGCATCGGGGGAAGGGAAGGGGTGTCCCCAGTAGACGCGCCGACGGCCGTCCGCGGTCGTGGCGGGCGTCCCCCAGGGCCGCGGGCCGCTCAGGAGCTTCCGGTCGTCCAGCCGCGAGAGCCATTTGCCCGCGTCGAAGAGGGCGTTCACCTTGAAGATGGACTCCGGCTTACCCCTGGACCCGGGGAGCAGGTTCATCTCGTTGGAGCCGAAGGCGTCCAGGCAGCGGCTGATGAAGCTTCCCGGCGAGTAGCAGGCCGGGGGGTTCATGGGGGGGGCCTTCACTGGGTTGAAGGTCACGACCCAATCCCCCTTGTCCCCGTCGAAGCCGTTCGCGACCGTGAGCGCCCCGTCCCCGTCCGTGTCCTCGCGCAGGTTGCCCCACCTGTCCATGAAGAGCGCGAACACGCTCCCCGTCCAGCGGACGCGCTGGGCCGGGTCGCGCGGGCAGGAGAGCTCGGGGTAGAAGAAGGTCTGCACCGAGACCCCTCCGCCCAGAAACGAGTCCAGGGACGCCGACGAGGCCGTGCCGGTGGACATTGATTTCGCGATGTTCCTGAAGGCGGCTTCCAGCATCAGGGGGAGCTGGGCGATGTTCGTCGCCTGGAAATAGTTGCGGGGGCTCTCGCCGTCCTCCCCCTCCCACTCGCCGGGGCCAGGCACGCCGTCGGAGTCGGCGTCCTGGAAGCCCCCGTACTTGGCTGCCAGGAAGAGCGGATCGGGCAGGAAGCGGTAGTCAGATCCCGCGCCGAACTGGAAGACCCGGGCTTGGGAGCTCAGGTCCGTCAACTGCTTGCCGCAGCCGTCGGCCGCCGCGGTGGGCCCTCCCGCGTACGGGCATCCCTTGGGCGTGAGCTTCGGCGAGGGCGGCGGGCGGTTCATGGTGAGATCCAGGTAGGTCCCGTCCCTGGCCGAGCCGCTTATCGTGTAGCCCATGGCCATGCCGTTCCGGGTGCCCCTCTCCTGCCATTCGGATCTGACGAGGAGGGCCTTCACCTGCGCGGGCTGGATGTCGATGAAGTCCTTGACGGCCATGGCCGTCTTCGGGTTCTGGAACCTGTAGAAGACGTTCCCCTTGTAGCTAGCGTCCCCGGAGTCCACGGCCGCCCTCGTCGACTCGCGCATGGAGGCGGGCGTGGACGCGTCGGTCAGGAGATCGATCGTGTAGGTCACCTGGCCGTCCCCTTCCCAGTCGCCGCCGGTCTGGCTGTCGGAGAAGTTAACCTTGACGACGGAGCGGAAGACGGTGCCCTTGCGGTCGGTCTCCATGTTCAGGATGAAGTAGTTCAGAAACCCCATCTCCGGGGAGCCCGGCACGTACCCCGAAATGTTCACCGGCATAAGCGAGATGCGCTTCTGCGCGCGCCCGGCGGAGTCCTTCACCGCGAAGACGAGCTCCGGGAAGGGTGGGCTCATGGTGACGGCGTACACGTCCACGCCGGAAGGCGTCCTGCCGGTCGCCTCGGCGCGGTTGAAGTCGTGGGTGTGGGCGTAGTAGGCGGCGGCCGCGGCGCCGTAGGTGCCCATGGTGCTCTGGGCGTTGGGGCAGATGCCCTTGACGCCGGAAAGGCCGCGGGTGAGCGCCTTGGGCGAGCAGCTGTCGGAGGTCCCGGTCGAGTGGTAGTACTTTATGGCCCCCGAGCGGTCGAGCTCCTCGACGTCGGTTATGGCGTCCAGGTATCGGTCCATGCTGAATATGGCGGGAAGATCCGATGCCGAGAAGCCGCCGCCCAGGGATGTCCACAGGGGGGCCAGGTCCAGGTCGTTCCCCATGCCGTCCCCGTCCCAGTCGGTCGTGATGTCGCTTATGAGGAGGATCACCGGACGCGGGCACAGGGAGGCCGAGGAGACGGGGCGGCGGGCGTTCCAGGCGCCCGCGCCGGAGTCGAAGGAGGTGAGCTCCAGGATAGGGCTCCCCGGGGTGTCGGTGTCCTTCTCGTTCGAGAAGCGCGGCGTGGGGGCCGAGGCGCCCGCCAGATACCTCGCCGCCTCGTAGACCATCTCGCCCATGGGGTTGCCCCAGCTGAAGATGTTGTAATAGCGGGCCCCTTCCCAGGTGCGGGGGTCGATGGAGTTGTCGCGGCCGGCTATCCTCAGGAGATCCATGTTGTGGATGAGCCCGCCCTGGAGGAACTGCCCGGTGCGGGCGTTAACCGCAGGCACGAACGCCCCCTGCGCGAAGGGAGGGACGCCCGTGACGGGGCCGACGTGGTTGCGGAGCTTCCCGCCGTCCGCGCGGATGGACTCCCCGAAGCCGCCGGTCATGAGACCGAACTCCATGGCGCCGGCGCCCTCCCCGTACTTCTGGAGGAGCCCCGCCGGCTTCAGCACGTCGTCCGAGGGCGAGTCGGTGGCGCCGGGATAGCGCAGGCATCCCTCGCCATCTGCGGAGTTGCCCGCGGCGCAGGCTTTGACCCTGATCCGGTAGACGAGCACCGTCTGGCGGGCGGCGGGCTTGAGCACCTTGTCGTCGGGGAGCGGGCGGTTCACGAGCACCCAGTCCCAGTAGCGGCCGTAGGGCGCGGTTGCCACCACCTTCTGCTCCACGCCGTCCAGACCGCCGACGTCGATGGAGGAGAGATCGGCGTCCGGGAGGACCCTGATGGCCGGGAAGCGGGTGTCCAGGGCGAGATCCGACCCCCTGCCGAAGAAGTGGGCCTTCTTGCTTTTGGGCTTGGCGAAGGGCGTGTACTTGCTCACGTCGAAGTAGGCGGAAAGCGGCGTGATCTCGCCCCAGGTGTCGTCCGAGCGCACCTCGGAGCCCCACACGGTGGAGTCGGGCGGCACGAAGGAGCCGCCCAGCCAGGTCTCGGTCGGGGTGTCGGTGTCCCTGGCGCCGCCGTAGAGGATCCGCCTGATGGCGTCCATGCGGCTCGTCGCCATATAGTTCAGCCAGTTGCCGCTGAAGGTGCCCGTGCCGGAGAGCCTGACCCCCCGGCAGATGCCCGTCGCGGATCTCGGCGAGATGACATAGTCCGGGAGCCCTTTGGGCCGGGCGGCGGCCACCGCCTGGGCGGAGTCGTCATCCACCGCGGGCCCCGCCCTCAGAAAATACCCCGCTGTGTCGCCCGTGGCGTACTCCCCGAAGGAGCCCTTGCGCGTCGAGCCAACGTAGCCGTAGCAGGAGCGGGCGTCGAAGTAGCCCACGTACTCCACCCCGGGGTTGAACCCGGTGTCAGCCCGCCCGTCCCCGTCCATATCCAGGATGCCCGGGTAGGCCTGCCCGAACATCTGGATGTGCTTGGACAGCACGATGAGGACCTGGGGGATGACCTGCGGCGTCGCCTGGAAAGGCGAGCTCTGGTACTCCAGCTTGTCGGGCCCGCCCTGGACGGTCGCCGCCGAGGCGCTTCCGGAGTGGGATGCCAGGAGCGCCGCGAGCAAGGGCAGGGCGAAGGCGTGGACGGAGACCCGGACGGAGGCGGTTCCCCCATTGCGCGGGACTGAGAGCATGTGCGGCCCCTTTCGGGGAGGGCGCCACTGCAGGCTGCGTTCTGCGGGGGGCTGCTCCCCTGGCGTGTCAGACTCCTCAAATCGAGTCGATTTTAACCCCCGTACTGCGAAAACACAAACGAACGGCTGTTTTTGGAGGACCCGGGCGCCAGGCGGCAGTCGGGCTCTTCCGCCGACCGGCGCCGCGTCCGTGCCGGCGAAAGTCCGATCGGCGGCACCGGGCTTCCTGGACTTTTCAACAGGGCGGCCGAGCCCGGACGGTTGCTCTCGTGAAACGTTTTCACGGGCGCCATGGTCTTGGACACCCATCATATTGCGATGGGTTCAAAGGTTTCATGCGTCGGGGCGTCGATAATCAACATGAACGCGTAAGGCGGAGGGACATGACTCTTCAGAAATTTGAATTAATGATATCAGCGACTTGCCAAGATCGACTCCCCTTAAGTCGTTGACATTGGTTTGGACTCTTCCGGTCCCCAAATATCCTGGCAAACCGGACACGTTTTCGAGTCGTGGGGAACCGGTCGAACGGTTCGGCGAATGGTACGGCTGTGCCGCAGCGTCGGATTCGGACATGGTTCGGACGCTCCATAGGTGCTTCGGCATGGAGCGTTCCATGATGCCCGGACGCCTGCCGTCTGGGAGACAGCTGTCTGGGGGGGTTGAGCTTGATTCCCGATCGTTTCCGTCCGGCTAGAATCGGAGGATGGCAGTGGAGAAAGCCTTTTCGGTAGCATATTGGATCCTTCTCGCTTATCGGCACCTGCATGTCAGCTTGGGCTAAAGGGTTCGAAAGCGGGGGAATTCGCGAAAACAGGTGGACAGATCGGCAAGGGGCGCCACTCCGAAAAGGTTTCGCGGACGGCAGTGATCACGTCGGCATCGGTGATCAGCTCAGATACGATTATCATCCGGCAAGGGCAACGGTTAGTTCCGCGCATGAGATTCGGGTATGGAGATTTCCGCAGTTACGCTCGGGATCGGGATTCTGCAGGAGCAGGGAAAGCGATACCTGCGAACCGGTGTAGAAATTTCGCCGCATCTGAAATTTACGAAATCAAAAAATCGATGCTAATATATCTAAAGAAATGAATGAAAAATGTACAATAAAATTTTTATAAATTATTTGGATAATCAGGCGACATCATGGATAATTGCGATTGACAATCATGAAATATATTCTTGCAATTATTCTCTGAATTGTGTAAAAATTACATATCCATATCATACCCGGGGAGCCATCCTGTTGAACTGACATCTGCCTGCGTGAGTTGGCAAGGGAATCGGTTTGTCCTGAGGAAGGCGTAGCTCGTATGAATGAACACCTTGATAGAAACGTTTACCGGATTTCTACCCGATCCGTTACCTCAGGCGCGACGGTTTTGACTATGGCGCCTCCCACACGGACAAGGCGGTAAGTAGTATCCGGAGTCTTAAGTCAGTGACACAGCGGGCGGAGAAGGAGTAGCCTTGACGCGGTGTATGATGTAGGGGCTCTGGTCGATGTTTCCCTTCGACCCGTCAGTCGATCATGACGATTATTTTTTCGTCATTATCGTCATCGTCCCGGACACGTCATCATGGACGCGAGGGCCAGTCCGCCTCAGTGCAGGATCATTGACAGGGAGTCTTCAGCATACGGACGGCAATCCTGTGATTTACGCGAATGACTAAAGCAAAAACGATATATTGATCTGAAAATCCATAGAAGAGAGCAGGGAAGCCGTGAACGCCGACTGCGCCGGAATCTTCCCAGATAAAGTCAAGGATGCGTTAGTCCAACTGCGCTCGATAACTGCATCCTATTGCGGTGAAATGCCGAAAGATCTTGCTGACCACGGATTTTTCCATTTTGATATTCTCCGGGGAATGCTCACCGAGGAACCGGAATCCGCATCTGGACAGTCCGTCATGGGCGGAAAGATGGTTTCCGATGCTGATCTTCTGAGACTCTGCATGTTCGTCTTGTTTGAGGGCAACCGTCCCCCTGATCGCCTTTTCACTCTTATCGGTCGGCAAGCCGTTAGCCATGATTGTCTTCTAAACGATCCGGGACACGCTCAAGTCTATGCGGGCGTATGGCGCTATGGCCAAGACGGTAGCCGCTAAAGAGAAAGATTTGACAATGCCGACTCAGCTTCAATATATATCATGATTCTAAAGCATGCAATGAAATATGCAAATCTAAATTATTCAAAAACAACTGATTATGTATGACGGAACCGTAATAAGTCGGAAAGGCAACACGATAGAGGCAACGCCCCCTGACGTTGGCCTCATGTATGCTTAAGAGTTTGCAAGACATACCAATTATAG